>JAESTB010000396.1 GCA_016763815.1 Arenicella sp. | reverse complement strand
GTCGATTTCTTCTGGGTCTAGTGCCTCCTTGCGGGCCAGTAAGCCTTTGATCACTTAAGCACTCAATTCATCAGCGCGAGTGTGGCGAAAACAACCGTTCTTAGAACGGCCCATTGGTGAACGCGCGAAATCTACAATGACCGCGTCTCTTGGATTAATGCTCATAATATTTACCTACTTTTTTATCGGCTGTATAGATTAGAAGTTGTAGTATTTTTTACCAGAAGCCGCCATTTCGCGTTGTGCTTCGGTGGCGTCATACAACTTGCCTAGGTCCTTGTATTGGTCACTCATGGCCACGAATGCGTCGAGGCCAATGGTGTCGATCCACTTAAACAGACCACCTCGGAAGGGAGGAAAGCCTACTCCGCAAATCAATGCCATATCGGCTTCAGCGGCGGAACCCACAATCTCTTCTTCTAAGCAACGAGCCAGCTCGGTGCCCATGGGAACCATCATACGGGCGATGATTTCATCAGCATCAAACTCTTTACGCTCAGCGGTAATTGGCGCTAACAATTCATAACTGGCTTCATCAACAACTTTCTGAGTGCGGCCTTTCTTATCTTTCTGATACTTGTAAAAACCAACGCCGTTCTTCTGACCTAATCGATCCGCTTCGTACATCGCATCGCCAGCCGTTTTATAGGTGCCAACCATTCGATCGGGAAAGCCATCAGCCATAACCGCTTGGCCATGGTGACCGGTGTCCATGCCAACCACATCCATTAAATACGCTGGGCCCATCGGCCAGCCAAATTTCTCCATTACCTTGTCGACTTGCTGGAAGTCTGCACCATCGCGCAATAAGTCCATGAAGCCCGCGAAATAAGGGAATAGTACGCGATTTACCAAGAAGCCAGGGCAATCGTTAACGACAATGGCTTTTTTACCCATCTTGTTAGCATAGGCAACGGTGCGAGCAATTGCTTTGTCAGAGGTTTTCTCACCGCGGATCACTTCCACCAACGGCATTTTATGCACTGGGTTAAAGAAATGCATGCCGCAGAAATTCTCTGGGCGTTGCAAGGCTTCGGCGAGATGAGTGATCGAGATAGTAGAGGTGTTAGAAGCAATGATTGTATCGTCGCTTACATGCTTCTCGACGTCAGCGAGCACCATGCGCTTAACTTTTGGGTTTTCGACAACCGCTTCAACAACGATATCAACACTGTCAAAGTTATCATAAGAAAGCGTTGGATCAATGTCAGCTAAAATGCTGCCCATTTTTTCGACTTTCATACGGCCACGATTTACTTGCTTAGATAACAAGCCATTCGCTTCATCCAAGCCTAAATCTAAACCCGCTTGGTTGATGTCTTTCATTTTGATTGGCGTGCCTTTTAAAGCAGATTGATAGGCGATACCGCCGCCCATTATGCCCGCACCTAACACGGCCGCTCGCTCAACTTTCTTATCGGCTTGCTTTTCCCAACCTTTGGCTTTCTTGCTGATCAGTTGGTCAGCCAAGAAAATACCGATCAACGACGACGCCGCATCGGTGCCAGCCATTTCAATAAACGCCTCGGCTTCGATTTTTAGCGCATCATCACGATACTTTCGGGATGCGTGTTGCATCGCCGAGATCGCCGCTATTGGAGACGGGTAATTCGGGCCAGCGGTACCAGCAACAAATGCCTTAGCGGTTTCGAACACCATCATTGACTCAGTTTCGTTCAACATTAACGGCTCAGTTTTTTGGTCACGACGTGCTTCGTAATCCATTTTACCGTCTATTGCGTCTTGTAATACGGCAAGAGCTGCGTCACGTAAATCTTCAGGTGCCACTACGCCGTCAACCACACCTGCTTTTAAGGCAGCGTCTGGGCGTTGCTCTTTACCCGAAGCAATCCAGTCAATTGCAGTATCGGCTCCGGCTATACGAGGTAGTCTCACTGTGCCACCCCAACCAGGTATTAACCCTAGTTTAGTCTCAGGCAAGCCAATTTTTGCCTTGCTGCTCATAACTCGAAAGTCACAGGCGAGGCAAAGCTCAAGACCGCCACCCATGGCGTAGCCGTTAATCGCTACCACAGTCGGAAAGTCGAAACCTTCGATAATGTTGAAATTTTCGTTATTTCCGCCAAGCTGATCTTCAGCAGTATGGTTGCCAGAAGCAAACATCGGAATAAACTCCATAATGTCGGCACCAACAATGAAGACCGGCTTAGCGCTGGTAATCAGCAAGCCCTTTACGTCGTCGGCATCATCAAGCAGGTCAACTGCTTGGCGTAATTCATTAACCGTTTTAGAATCAAATTTATTGACTGACTCGCCCTGCAAGTCAAAGTTCATTTCGGCGATGCCGCCTTCGAGCATCTTTACCGAGAGTGCGCTACCGTTATACATCTAGTGGGCTCCGTTCTCTTATTTGTTGAAATGAAATTAGAGCACAGTCGTGCCTAATCTAAGATGACGGTATTATCAGGCATTTTGTTAAAGAAACCCAATAGAAATGCGCAATCAATCGTTGCTATTGATCAGCTGAATAATGGCAAGGCCGGCAGCCGACAGAGCGATCAAAAGACCTCAGAATAGCGTCAATGCAAAAGGAAAATGTTTGAGATTTTCAAGATTGAAGTAAAAACTGATTGTAATAGCCTGCCATTGCGTAATGCCGTTTAGAAGATATTGCAAGCTATCAAGCGTTTCAGCCCGTGTTGGAGTTATGCTGAGTTCTCTTTAGGTCAAAACTTGAAGTAGAACACACCGTACAGCATGGTCATAACGAATGACCTAAAGCCGCTATCACCTTTACGCTTTATGGCTTTTTCGAACAGAATAAATTCGATAGCGTGAGCCAACAATAGCATGACGGCGATTATTTTCAGCCAGAGTGCCGCAGGCTCAGGAATTAAACCAATAACCGCCATTAGGCATAATAACCAAAATAATAAAATCACTTTTCTCATGCTATTTGTCTCTGTTAATAATGTTACTGCCAGTCGGTAACAATGAATCCAGTCAATTACAACGCCGTTAGCCAATTACAACAATAGAGCCCGCAATATGATCATGCCAGCCCTTCTTTTTGCTATCGAATGCGATCCAAATAAAGCCAATAAATAGGCCGAGTATAGAAACAAAATAACCGACATATCGCAGTAGCGCCTTCGCTAAGCTCAAATGCTGACCCGTTTTTTCGTCCAACACTTTAATTTTCAGGAGTCGCTTGCCAGGGGTGCCACCAAATTTCATCCAAAGCACGATGGTAAAGGCCAGAGGGAAAATATAGCTAAGCAATACATCGGCTGGGCCCTTGACCATGTCAGTACTGGTAAACATTTCAGTTCCATAAATCCAAAACATAAACGGCCCAGTGATGATCAAAATAACGATAGTGTCGACTATCGACGCGACCGCTCGAACCCAGAAGCCTGCATAGTCATGGGACCCAGCGATGCCGTTGTCCAAATTAGCTTGCGGGGTTGCATACGGGTTTGGTCGGTCGTCATTCATATTAGTTTTTCCATTGAACTGATGTTTTTAACTAGGGGTCTGTCGGATAAAGATTTGCGTTAGGAGAAAGTGGAAATTTTAGGCTAGCAAAATTCATTATCCGACAGACCCACTAGGTAAAGATTAAAGTGAGAACTCAAAGTATAAAACATTTTCGGTCTTAGAAAAGCCAATCGCGCTCATGATTGAGCAACCACGCCTTTCTGTCAGTACCTGACGCATAGCCAGTTAACTTACCATTAGCCCCGATTACTCGATGGCATGGTACTACTATCGTCATCGGGTTTTTACCGTTCGCCAAGCCAACCGCACGCATACCTTTAGGGTTACCTATCTGCTTTGCTATATCTCCGTAAGTGCAGGTCTGCGCGTAGACAATGGTGGTTAATGCATTCCAAACCGTTTTCTGAAAAACCGTTCCGTCGGCCTCCAGCGGCAAATCGAAGGTTTTCAGCGCGCCATCAAAGTAGGCTAACAACTGGCCTTTAGCCAAGGTTGTTATTGAATTTGGGTTCTTCGGAGTAACGGCATCGACAAAGTAGATCGATTTCACCGCACACTCGCTTGCGGCGATCTCCATAAGCCCAAGAGGCGATTCGAAGTGATCGAAGTAAAGGTTCATGACAATTGATTCCACATTTGAAGGGTAAGGTAGCTCCGCCACGGACGGGTTCGTTCAAGATCAGGCTCTCGCCCTAGCGATTTAATCGCATTTTTCAAGCCGACGTCGCCCGCCAGCCATATATCAGGATCTTTGATTGCTCTTAGCTTCACATAGTTGACGGTCCAAGGGCCAATCCCTTTGATATCTAGCCAAGCATCAATATTATCAGGCTTGTCAGCGCTAAGAAAATGTTCAGCTAATCGGTGGATGGTGTCTTTACGCGATTGGGGCATGCGAAAAAAGTCGAGCGAATGACCTACCACTGCATCGGGTTGCGGAAAGAGCCGCGGTGTCGGACACTCATCTAACTCCCCATCTAACTCGGCAGTGCCAGTAAGATTTAATGGCGCCCCGAGTTCTTCGACAAAGCGAATAACCAAGTTACGTGCCGCTGCAACGGAAACTTGCTGCCCTAAAATCGCCCTTACACCCGCTTCAAATGATGACCAAATGCCGGGTACTCGCAGACCAGGAAGATAGTTAAGCCAGCCCCCTACCTCGGTAGATAGTTGCTGGTCTATTTCAGCGATCGGCGCATCGACGTCAAATAACAACCGTATACGATGCATTATTGGGTTCAAATGTTGATACTCGTTTAGCTGCAGACTAAGATCGAAACGATGCTTATCTGGATTAGCTGAAATAGTGAAATAGCCCTGCGTCGTCGCGTATTCAATGGTGCGGCTATAGCAATTGTCACTGGCCCATTCAAGGCTCGGAATCACTCGTCTATTTAAAAAATCTAACATCTCTCGCCACGCATACGGCGGGCGATAATTTAACCGCTAACTTAAACCACTCAGTCCTTGCGGCTGGCTTTTTCGAATATCGCTTGGGGTTAGATTTAGCTGCTGCTTGATTGCTTCATTAAAGCGACGAACGCTATTAAAACCGGAGGCAAATGCTATCTCGCTAATACTTAGATTGGAATCATGTAATAACTGTTTTGCAAACAAGCATTGCTGATAAATCGCATATTTCTTTGGCGATGTACCTAAGTTGCGCTGGAATAGTTGGCGTAAATATCGATCTGAAATACCCAGTCGATCGGCAAGTTCTTGCATAGACTGCTCTTGCAACGCGCCCTGCTGTATTAAGCCCATCGCCCGTCGGAATGTGGTTTCCGACCCCAGCCAAGCACATGATTGAGGTGCACTGTCTGGACGGCATCGCAAACATGGGCGAAAGCCCGATTCAGCAGCCGAAATCGCCGACTGATGGTACTCGACATTTTTTTCTAATGGAGGATTAGCCGGGCAAATCGGGCGGCAATATATGCCGGTAGATTTAACAGCGGTAAAGAACACCCCATCAAAACGAGCATCACGCGACTTGCGTGCTTGCGAATAGCGATGGCTTAAATTTTTTTCCTGAACGGCACTCATATAACTATTGTAAATCAATAGAACCGAATAACTAGCGGCTTTCGGAAGTGCATTAACTATGCTCTAACGCGAAACTTTCTTTAGCCTAGGGTTATAACGTCTATTTGCGAAAGCGTTACCGATATTTTCTAATGTCGTCGACGGTTGCCAGCGGCCTGCCACTTTTCAAGATGGTTTTAGTCGCTTGCTCAACCAATTCTAAGTTGCTTCGCAGGCATCCAAATGGAGCATCTTCTAGGCCAACTCTAATATGCGCGCCAAGGTCAATTGCCAACGGCATGATTGCCTCAATATCGGCGTCTAAGCCAGATATCATCCAAGCAGAATCAGCCTCAAGGTCGGCAAGATGCTGTGCATAAAAACTAACCGCAGCTTTCGATGGTTTCATACCGAACAGTAAGCCATCAGAAAACATCACACGATAAATAGGGCTTTGCAGCCCGTTGATCGAATCCGCCATGGCCTTGCCTAGGCGAGCGAAACCGGGCTCATAGATTGCGTAAGCTGGCCGCCAATCATCGCGGGCCGCTAGCGTTAATAAAGCTCGAATATCCGAATCTGGGTTGGCATATAAAAAGCCGTTGGCATTAGCCGCGACCTGAGATGTGTGGCTTATATTAACGCTTCCAGGGTCGACGACACCCCACTCTAGAAGACCGCGTTTCGCCAATACCTTGATAGGCTCTAAGCGCTCATTTAGAGCTACATTTAGCCCCAGTGTCGGATAGATTATGGCGTCGCATTGTTGGCGGATGCCCTCGATCACTTGACTGTATCGATCGGCGTTTTCAAACGGCTTGCCGTGGTCATCATAGACATGCAAATGAATAATTGCCGCGCCTGCTTTAGCACAAGCAACACCTTCAGCGATAATGGCTTCGGGTGTTATCGGAATATTCGCTTGGTATGCGCGACCAGCGCCACCGTTTAAGGCAACTTCAAGCCAGACCGGATTCGGATTATTTATCACCTTAATACACTATGTTGTTAGCTGGTCCCATCGGTGCTTATACGTCTTTATAAGAATCATCTTGCCGGTCCACCAGTCGTTGCATCGCGGCAAACTCCAGTTCACCAGCACCTTTATTGCCCATACTCGCCATTTGAAGTTTCAAAAGCTCTGAGGTCTTATCGGCGATTGCCGTCGACACGGGCACAATAGGGCGACCAGTTTGGTCCACCGATACTTGGATTTCACACGAGCGTTGAAGCGCGTTCATGTTGAAAAACATTTCCGCAATGCTTCGCCCACAGGTTAATAAGCCGTGGCTACGCAGTATCAACAAATTCTTACTACCTAAGCTCGACAATAGATCCTCTTTTTCACCTTCAACAACGGTTATGCCCTGAAAGTCGTGATAAGCGACTTGCTTGTGCAGAAGCACCGAATAAAAATTGTCGATGCGCAAACCTTCTTGCTGACAAGCAACGGTCATACCAGCGGTAGAATGAATATGACCAATACAATGAGCGTCATCCCGAGCGCCATGAATAGCACTGTGAATTAACATTCCCGCTGGATTAACGGGGTAATCACTTTGTTCAACAATTTGACCGTCAATATCAACTTTGACTAAATTTGATGCGGTTACTTCTTTGTAGTGCAAGCCATACGGATTGATCAGAAAATGGTCATCTGAGCCTGGTACTTTCACTGTTATGTGGTTGTAGATCATTTCGCTCCAGCCCATGTAATCGAAAATTCGATAGCATGCAGCCAGTTGAACGCGGATATCTTTCTCAGCTTGATTCATTATGTATCTCTTCAGCAGTTTGATTAACCTAAGTAGCCGATTAACGTAAGCGGCCCATTAAGGGACTCTCATATCGGTCTATTCTTATTTAAGAATAGCAGTATAAACCGCTAAGGTGAAAACCAAGGTTAGCACTGAAGTTACTTGGTTTTATCGGTGATGATATACAGTAATGGACCAAATGAGCCGAGAAACAAAGTAATCAAAACGAACGGCCATGGATTACGCCCTTTTTGCTTTGCCTCAGGTATTAACCAAGCCAAACATAGTAGACACGCTATTACTAAGTCGGCGAAAACTTGCCAGCCTGCTGGGCTATGCCGATGATAGTCAAGAATACCGATATAGCCTAGCTTGAATACGGCATAGGCACTGAGCACTGAAAACGGAATTAAAAGAGTAATTGCAAGCAATCGTCTATTCATTGGGGCTACCTAATTGTTGGTTAAAATTAAATAAATCTTGATCGTTGTTTATTGTTTATCAAAACAGCGATCCAAATCAATTACGTCTGAGGTAATTGATTTGATTCAACTAACGAGGTTTACTGGGCAGATCAATCGAGGATCAATCATGAATATGCAGAGCAGCCAATTTACAGACAATCTTCGCCAGTGGCGAAAGCATCGAAAGATGTCCCAATTAGATCTTGCGCTCGCCGCTGAGGTTTCTCAACGCCATGTAAGTTGGCTGGAAACTGGCCGTAGCCAACCCAGTCGTGAAATGGTTGTAAAGCTATCGGATGCTATGGACGTACCGCTGCGCAAGCGTAACTCGATTCTAAATTCGGCCGGCTACGCTAATTTGTATGCCGACAAAGACCTATCAGAACCGTCTATGCAGCGAGTAGCGCATATTCTTGAAGATATACTTTCGCATCACAACCCGTATCCGGCATTCGTACTCGACCGACAGTGGAATATCAAAATGAAAAGTGAAGCCGCTGGCACCCTGTTTGAAATATTAGGTGACCCCGCTCAGGTTTGGCGTGATGTCGGTGACACCGGAGAGTTGAACATTGCCTTACTAACGGTTCACCCGAAAGGACTGCGCCGCTTTATCTCAAATTGGCAAGAAGTGGCAACTCCGTTTATGCGACGGCTAAAAAAGGAAGCTTTAGAGTCTGGCGATGAATCGATGCTTAGACGCTATGATCAGTTAAAAAACCATGCTGGTGAGCTGATCGATAGCAATGATCACTCAGACTTAGTACCGGTACTACCGCTCGAAATTGACTTAGGCGGGCCGGTACTAAATCTCTGTTCAGTAATTTCGACATTCGGCACAGCGCAAGATATTACCGCCAACGAGCTTCGTATCGAAACCTTCTACCCTGCTGACGAGCCGACCAGAAGATACTTTAGGGGTCTGTCGGATAATGATTTGTGTCAGGAGAAAGTGGGAATTTGAGACTAGTTTTTCGAGAATTTACGACGTAATGGTTGCTCCATTGCTCGAAAATTATCGAAAAAATAGACCAAAGTGGTACTTTCGCACTAGAAAATTTCATTATCCGACAGACCCTTTAGGGACTAAGCAGCCACCTTGTGTCTCTAGGTGGTGCCTACTGATCGAAAACGATAACGTTGTTGGCTCTACTCAGCTGATTCTGTAAACCTGACTGTATTGAAGTTCCAAAACCAATCTCTAACAGCATTTCATCAACGCCACTGGTATCGTTCAGTGATTGGTAAAAATCGACCGGGCGTCTAAACATCCAAAGAGAGAAAGGTAGAACGGCTCGCTCAGCCTCCACCTTTTCAACTGTGAACTTATGCATGCCAATAAAGCGCGCTACTTCACGGGCGTCGACATTTTCAGTACGCCAAACAGTTAAACGAGCATCGGTATCCAACAAGACCGGTAGCTGCTCGTTTGCCATACGTTGTAATACCGGAATTAAAGTTGCGGGGACCTCATCATTTGCCAGAAATTCACCGTTTGCAACCTCAGTGCTAATCATGCGTTCAACCCATTTGCAAACCTCTGGAGCAATTCGCTGCATAAGTTCGCCAGGGGCTGGGTCTCTATATAAATGAGCATACATCGGGCCGATCAAACCAAAGTCACCTATCGACGGACGTCCACCAAAAAGGTAATCGTGTTGTTTAAAATGGGTGTTCAAATCACTCAAAAGCTGCTCATAAGACGCTTCCAACGCGGGGATATTTTCCGCAGTAATACCCAAACGAGGAACAAAGCCTTTGAATTTTGAGCCTACCTTTTTGCCAACTAACCTCTGTATAAATTTAGGAGCCGTCGGCAAAACCATGCTGCCAAAAGCCGTGTAGATAAACTTCTCGTTCTGTGCTGGGAAATTCCAGCGATAATGCATGGCCGGAATCACCAACCATTCGTCACCGTACACCTCGAGCAACATAGACGCCAGTTTTTGCTTCGGTGTCTCAGGGTAGACAGAACGCTCTGGGTAGTCCGCTTCTAAGCTATCAATAATGACCGTGCTATCTTGGATAACGGTATCATTCTCAGTTTGGATCACAGGAACATAACGCACACCTGTTCTAGGGATGATGAAGTTTTTATAGACCTTCAAAGTCGATGTAACTTCCTCAAACTCAATTCCTTTTTTATTAAGATAAGATCGCACCTTTCCAGTGAAAAGAGAAAACTGTGAACCGTATAGTTTGATCATAAACCTTTACCTAAAAATCATCCCCGCAGGGCGGGAATGATTCAATATCAACTGAGTTAAGCCGTGCATTTAAGCGACTTCAAATAAGCCTGCAGCACCCATTCCGCCACCAACACACATGGTAATAACAACGTATTTAACACCACGTCGCTTACCTTCAATCAAGGCGTGGCCAATCATTCGAGAACCGCTCATACCATATGGGTGACCTACCGAAATAGCGCCACCGTTTACATTCAATTTATCGTTATCAATGCCAAGCTTATCTCGACAGTAAATCACCTGAACAGCAAACGCTTCGTTCAATTCCCATAAGCCGATATCATCAACCGTCAGACCATTGGCTTTAAGTAGCTTTGGAACCGCGAATACAGGGCCGAAACCCATTTCATCTGGCTCACAACCGGCAACCGCCATGCCACGATAGATACCCAGAGGTTCAATATTTCGTTGTTCCGCTACTTTAGCGTCCATTATGATTTGTGCAGACGCACCATCGGACAATTGAGATGCATTGCCCGCGGTGATGGTGCCGCCTTCAATAACCGTTTTTAAGCCACCTAAACCTTCGAGCGTGGTGGCGCGCAGACCTTCGTCTTGGCTAACCGTAACGTCTTGCTTAGACGCTTCTTTAGTTTCTTTGTCATACACAATTTTAGTGCAATCTACCGACACCAATTCATCGCTAAACTTGCCAGCTTCATAGCCAGCAATGGTTCGAGTTTGCGATTGCAAACCGTATTCGTCCATTTGATCGCGCGTTACGCCATAACGTTTGGCTACGATTTCAGCGGTTTGCAACATAGGCATGTAGATATGCGGATGCTGTGCAAGCAACTCTTTATCAACCGCACGATGCAGATTCATATTATCGTTTTGCACTAGGCTAATACTGTCTACGCCACCACCAACAACGGTAGTCATACCATCAACGATTATTTGTTTGGCCGCGGTTGCCACAGCCATCAAGCCAGACGAGCATTGTCGATCAATCGACATTCCGGCAACCGATGCAGGCAAGCCTGCTCGCAATGCAATTTGGCGTGCAATATTGCCACCTTGAGCACCCTGTTGAAGTGCGGCCCCCATGATTACATCATCAATCTCTGCCGCGTCTATGCCCGCTCGTTCAACCGCAGCACGTACGGCGG
>JAESTB010000395.1 GCA_016763815.1 Arenicella sp. | reverse complement strand
CGTTTTTCACTACGTGCTATTGCATGACGCTTCTGCAGGCAGGAAATTCGGCCCATTAAGTGGGATATTAGACGGCACTGAAAATATTTCTGGGAGGCTTATTCGCTTGCCTTTTGGGATTGGCCTCTCTGGTGAGCCACAAGAGAAGATTTACAGTTCAGTGATCGCTGCGGTTAAGAAACAAGCCGCATAGTAATTTTAGTCGTGGAATGGGCACTGATTACCGTTCTAACCCTAAATGTTTGAGTGATACCTTATTAAGGCACCGGATTATTCGACGATTGAATTTGCTTCGGTACGGTTGGCAAATAGCTGCTTCATCTGCTCGTCTTAGGTCTGATAAAAATGTGCAACTACGGTGTGTTTAAGCTATTATTACTCAGTTGTAAATACACCAAGAATAGCTATAAATGACTGATCAATTTGCTAAGGAAACTATCCCCGCTAATTTAGAGCAGGAGATGCGCCAATCGTACCTTGATTACGCTATGAGCGTAATCGTCGGGCGGGCGCTGCCGGACGTTCGTGATGGTTTGAAGCCGGTGCATCGACGGGCTTTATACGCCATGGCGATGCTCAATAATGACTACAACAAGCCGTACAAAAAGTCGGCTCGTATCGTCGGTGACGTTATTGGTAAATATCACCCGCATGGTGATACCGCCGTTTACGATACAATTGTTCGCTTGGCTCAAGACTTCTCGATGCGTTACCCACTGGTTGACGGTCAAGGTAACTTTGGTTCGGTTGATGGTGATTCAGCCGCTGCGATGCGTTATACCGAAATTCGTTTAGCCAAAATCGCGCATTCTATGCTTGCTGATCTTGATAAAGAAACCGTCGACTTTTATCCGAACTATGATGAAAGCGAAGTTCAGCCGTCGGTCATGCCGACCAGAATTCCCACATTGTTGGTTAATGGCTCATCGGGTATTGCTGTTGGTATGGCTACCAATATACCACCTCATAATATCACCGAAGTGATCAATGGCTGTCTTGCCATGGTCGACAAGGAAGATATCTCCATTGATGAGTTAATGACTTATATACCCGGGCCGGATTTTCCGACATATGGGTTTATCAATGGCAGTAAGGGTATTCGAGATGCATACCGCACTGGGCGCGGCAAAATTTACATGCGTGCTCGCACGCATATTGAAACCAATGACGCGAATGGTCGTCAGTCTATTATCGTAACTGAGCTACCGTACATGGTGAATAAGGCTCGTTTGCTTGAGAAAATTGCCGAATTGGTGAAAACCAAAAAAATAGACGGTATTACAGAGCTGCGCGATGAGTCGGATAAGGACGGTATGCGCATGTTTATTGCGGTTCGTCGGGGTGAAGTGGCCGAGGTGATCCTCAATAAGCTCTTCCAACAGACTCAATTGCAAACGGTGTTTGGTATCAATACCGTGGCCTTGATCAACAATCAGCCGCGCATATTCAATCTGCGCGAATTAATTCAAGAGTTTATTAAGCATCGACGAGAGGTTGTTACACGTCGTACCATCTTCAATCTTCGCAAAGCACGCGCTCGTGCTCATACCTTAGAAGGTTTGGCGATTGCGTTGAGTAATATTGACGAGATGATTGAGCTGATAAAACAATCGGCCAGCCCGGGTATCGCGCGCGAAAAATTGTTAGAGACGTTATGGGCACCCGGTGTGGTGGCCGAGATGATATCTCGTGCCGGCGACGTGTCGTGTAAGCCAATGGGTTTAGCACCGGAGCTTGGTTTGCATGGTGATACGTACAAGCTCTCAGAAAAGCAAGCCAAGGCCATCCTGGATTTACAACTTCACCGATTAACGGGTTTAGAGCAAGATAAAATTCGAGAAGAGTATGCCGAAGTCTTGGGGAAAATCTCTGAATTTATCGATATTTTAGAGAATGCTGGCCGATTAATGGAAGTTATTCGTGAAGAGCTTATTGCAATTCGCGACGAGTACGGCGATGAGCGCCGCACTGAAATTATTGATCAGAAGCTAGATTTAACTCTTGAAGATATGATTGTCGAGGAAGACTTAGTAGTTACCTTGTCGCACGAAGGCTACGCAAAATCTCAGCCATTGAGTGATTATCGCGCGCAACGACGAGGCGGTAAAGGCAAGAGCGCGACTAAGACCAAAGACGACGACTTCGTTGAACGCATGTTCGTTGCTAACTCGCACGACACAATTTTGTGTTTCTCAGATAACGGTAAAGTCTACTGGTTGAAGGTTTACGAGCTTCCACAAGCCGGTCGAAATGCTAAGGGTAAACCCATCGTTAACTTACTGCCGCTTGGTAGTGATGAGCATATTACCGCTATTTTAGCGATCAAGGAATTTACCGAAGGCAGCCATGTGTTCATGGCGACCAGCGATGGTACGGTAAAGAAAACTTCGTTAATGGACTTCTCTCGTCCACGCGCTAACGGCATTATTGCTCTGGACTTGGTTGAGGGCAACGAGTTGGTTGGCGTTGGCTTAACTAACGGCAATCAAGAAGTGATGTTATTTTGTACCTCTGGTAAAGCCATTCGCGTCGCTGAAGATGACGTGCGCAAGATGGGCCGCACCGCAAGAGGTGTTCGTGGCATTAAGATGGCCGAAGGCCATAAAGTTAATGCAATGATTATTTGCGATGCTGATGACGAAGAATCAGCGGTACTTACCTTGACGGAAAATGGTTTTGGTAAACGCACATTGCTATCTGAATACAATGTACAAGGTCGTGGTGGACAGGGCGTAATTTCGATTCAGACTAGCGATCGTAATGGTGATTCGATCGGCGCAATTTTAGTTGAAGACCATGACGAAGCTATGTTAATCACCAATGGCGGAACTCTTGTTAGAACGCGTGTAGCCGAAGTGTCGGTCATTGGTCGCAATACTCAAGGTGTTAAGATCATTGGCGTTTCTGAAGGAGAGCAGCTAATTAGTATTGAGAAGGTTGCTGAGTCTGAGGAAGAGGAAGAAATCGTTGAAGGCGAAGTTTTATTAGATTCAGAAGTCGCCGCAGAGGCTGACGTTGATGGTGAAGTGCTGATTGGCGGCGATGCTGATCTAGCAGAAGATTCTGGCCAGCCAGAAGGTGAGGTTGATTAGCGTTATGTCTAACCGGTCTTCGGCAAGCAAAGAGAGTTTGTCTAAATTAGCCATTGTCTCTTGTTTGTTGCTGACACAGTTTGCCTGCAACGAAACCAATAGCGTAAGGGCACAAGCTACTAGCGTGAATGCGCAAGATGTAAAGTCTAATTCAAGCGTTAATGAAACGGTTTCCAATAAGCTGATGCTTGACTTAGCGGTTGATCAAGGTTTTTTAGACGCGGGTAAATTTGCTTTAATAGCAACGCTGAAGAATGGCTACGCCAACGAGATTTCATTTTTACCTTGGGCAAATCCTTTTGAGGAAAATGTCACCGCCGATTTTTTAACAATCGTCGATTTGAAAGCAGGCGCCGAGCTGCCGTATCGAGGGATTATGATCAAGCGCATGCCTCCGAAGCCCTCAGATTACCGATCTCTGGCACCACAGAAAAGCATTAGAAATACTATAGATCTCTCGAGAAGCTACAAGTTTTGTGCGCACCAAAAGCTCAAAGTGGTCTTCTCCGGTGCGCTCTATAGTCAGCTTTCAACGCCGTATAACCTCGAGGTAAGCAGTCTTGAACTGGTGTTACCGGATGCTTTTCCTGACTGCTAGCTTTTGCTTGTTGGCATATGTGAATATAATCAAATGAGCTCTATAAAAATGAAAATGATTTTTAAATATTTAACCAGTATCACGTTATCAATTTTACTTACTGGCGTGGTTCATGCAACACCAGAGTTGCCCGATAACGTGCAAGTATTTACCTCACTCGAGAAAACCTCATTTAGTATCAATGACAAGCTAATGGTTTCCGTGACGTATCGTAATGTCGGTAACCAGACTGTGTCTCTACTCAAATGGGACACCGCGCTTAACGGCGGCTTGACTGAAGATCTCTTCAGTATCGAATTTAATAATCAGCAAATTCCCTATACCGGTATTCATGCGAAGCGCTTAGCGCCTAGTCCGAGTGATTTCGTGCAACTAGCGCCGGGGGAATCCGTCACTGGTGCGGTAAGCTTACAACGTTCATATCCGATTAATTTTAAAGGTTATTATACGATTGCAATGCGCAATTCTGGAGCGCTAGCGAGCAAAACCCAATCGCCCCTCGCGTTTAACTTAACCGCTGATAGACCGATTATTGAGGCCAAAAGGCCGGCTAGGTTTCAGAGCTGCTCAGCAAGCCAGATTGCTTCTACAGATGCGGCATTAACGTCGGCTGAGCGCATAGCTAACACGGCTATTAACGATTTGCGTGGCACGCCAGTGGCGCTACGGCCCAGTGCGCTTCGCTATCGTGAGTGGTTTGGTTCTTATTCTGCTGGACGATATTCCCAAGTAGAAGGGGGTATGGCCAGAATCGCCAGCGCACTTTCCAATCAGACTATTGGTTTTAATTGCGATTGCACAAACCAGGAGGGCGTAAACCCAGACAATACATTTGCCTTTGTATTCCCCAATGACCCGTACAACATGACTTTGTGTGGTGTGTTTTTCCGGGTTCCTCGTGATGGTACTGACTCGAAGTCTGGAACTATTGTTCACGAAATAAGCCACTTTAACGTCGTAGCAAGCTCCGATGACTTTGGTTCGGCTCTAGATCAGAGTGGCTCGCGGCGACTGGCTAATTCTTCGCCCACGAGCGCCATTCGAAACGCAAATGCATTCGAATATTTTGCTGAAAACACTCCTTTCTTGCAGATGGCGCTACCCGCTGATCTGGCTGTTGTTTCGGCTACTTCTTCGAAATCGCGTCCCTCAGCAGGGCAGCCTGTGACGATTGTCGGAGTTATAAGCAACGTCGGTGATGGGCTCGCCTCAGCCAGTGTCGTGGGCGTAACCTTGAGTGATGTGTCAGGCAATGTGCAGACGGCTGAAACAACGGTTTCGCCACTTGATGCCGGAGAGAATTTTGACTTTGAGATCAATTTTAGAGCACCAGACGCACTAGGAGAATACACCGTTGACGTCTGCGTCTCCGAGGTGGTTGGCGAGTCTAATACTAATAATAACTGCATGGCACTCACTGCAATATTAGTTAGAGAGTCGGTTACAATTACGCCGATTCTTCCGTTATTGCTCGATGATTAGTTTTTTCTTCGGTAAATTGCTAAAACAAGGCTAAAAGACATAGGGATTTAAACAAGGCTTGTGTAAAATGAGACCCCCAGATAAATCAATTGGGTGCGTTATTATGTGTTTACCGCACCCGCCCAAATTCGAATGAAGCCTGAATTACATGCCTCGCTGATTGATGTCTTTGCATTTCATCGGCTTGTAGGCAATTAATAGTCTGATCGTCTGACCCAATTTTAAACTTTTCCGAGGACTTATTATGAGTCGTATTTACAACTTCAGCGCTGGCCCAGCCGCGTTGCCTGAAACTGTGCTTCGACAAGTGCAACAAGAAATGCTCGAATGGAACGGTGTCGGAGCATCTGTCATGGAAGTATCACATCGAGGCAAGCCGTTTATGGCGGCGGCGGCTCAAGCGGAGCAAGATCTGCGTGACTTGATGGGCATTCCAGATAATTACAAGGTGCTGTTTCTGCAAGGTGGTGCTACCTCACAATTTTCAGCCATTCCTTTGAATTTGAAATTCTTAGGCAATAAAGCTGATTACGCACATACCGGCCATTGGAGTAAGAAAGCAATAGCCGATGCAAAGCGTTTTATAGACGTAAACGTGGTCTGCGATACATCAGAAGAAGGTTATAAGCACGTCCCAGCGGCGTCAGAATGGAGCTTAAGTGATGATGCAGCCTATGTTCACATTACGCCAAACGAAACCATCGCTGGTGTTGAGTTTGATTGGTTGCCTGACACGGATAAACCGATTTGTGCTGACTTATCATCGACCATTCTTTCTCGCCCAATTGACGTGTCTAAATACGGTATTATTTATGCTGGCGCGCAAAAAAATATCGGACCTGCGGGTCTTACCATTGTCATCGTTCGTGACGACTTAATTGGTAACTTCCCGGCTGATATGCCGCGCTTGATGGATTACCAAGTGATGGCCGAAAGCGATAGCATGAATAACACGCCTCCGACGTTTGCTTGGTATCTGGCCGGTAAAGTGTTTGCATGGCTAAAAGATAACGGCGGTGTTGACGCTGTGGCTAAGGTCAATGCGGCCAAGGCCGAAAAATTGTATAGCTATGTTGACGGTTCCGACGGTTTTTATACAAACCCGATTGCGGTAGATAGTCGTTCGTGGATGAATGTACCGTTCATTTCGGCCGATAGCGATCTAGATGCAGCCTTTCTAGAGCAGTCTCACGCGTCTGGTTTGCATGCGCTCAAGGGCCATCGCTCAGTCGGCGGTATGCGAGCGAGCATCTATAATGCGATGGGGTTGGACGGCGTTGATGCGCTGTTAGATTTCATGAAATCATTCAAAGAGGCTAATCGCTAAATCGAGCTAGCCAAGATAGCGCCTTAAAATAAATTAGCACTAGATCGGCTTGATCTAGTCCAATCAGCATTAGCAATAGTGACGAGTAAAAAGATGTATAAAATTCTTACCTTAAACAATATTTCGCAGCTTGGTTTAGATAAGTTGCCAACAGATAGTTACACAATAAGTGATGATGAAGCATCGCCAGATGCCATTATTCTGCGATCATTTAAAATGCATGAAATGGAGCTTCCCTCATCGCTTAAGGCCGTTGGTCGCGCGGGAGCTGGTGTAAACAACATACCTCTAGACAAAATGAGCAAAGCGGGCGTAGCGGTGTTTAACGCCCCAGGTGCAAATGCCAACGCGGTAAAAGAATTGGTAATCGCCTCTTTGTTTATGGCAGCGCGTAACATTAGTCAAGCGATTCAATACACCGAAGGCCTTCAAGGCGAAGATGCCGAATTGTCAAAATTAGTTGAAGCTGGTAAAAAGAAATTTGCTGGTTACGAACTACCGGGTAAAACAATCGGAGTTGTCGGTTTAGGCGCTATTGGCCGTATGGTGGCGAATACGTGTATTGACTTAGGCATGAATGTCATTGGTTTTGACCCTGGTTTGACGGTTGATGGTGCGTGGCATTTGTCGTCGCGCATCACACGAGCTAATAGTGTCGATGAAATTATTAGCAAGGTCGACTTCTTAACCGTTCATGTACCGTTGATTGAGGCAACACGTGACCTAATTAATGCTGATAATGTAGGCAAAATGAAGAGCACCGCGGTTGTGATTAACTTGGCGCGTAGCGGTATCATCAACGACGAAGCCGTATGCGACGCTATTGATGCGGGTCAGTTAGCCACATATGTAACTGATTTTCCGAATAATCGTACCAAAAAGACAGCGGCCGTGATTGGCTTGCCACACCTTGGGGCTTCTACCGGTGAAGCGGAAGATAACTGCGCAGTTATCGTCGCTGAACAAGTTAGAGACTATCTCGAATCAGGCAACATCGTTAACTCAGTCAATTTTCCAAACGTTTCTATGCCTCGCGGAACAAATCACCGCTTAGTTGTTGGCAACGCAAACGTGCCTAATATGGTGGGCCAAATATCTACCATCATGGCTGATGCTAATTTGAATATTAACGACATGATCAATCAATCTCGTGGCGAACTTGCGTACACGATTGTCGATGTTGACAGCTATATCCAAGACTCAGTTGTTGAGACAATTAAATCGCTTGATGGCATTATGGTTGCCCGCGCTATTCAAGCCTAAAGCGACACAACGTATGAGTGATAAACAGCAAGTAGACTCTCCTGAGCTGATCGAGTTGCGAAGTCGGATCGATGCTTATGATCAGAAAATTCTAAGGCTTATTCAAGAGCGGGTGCTGGTCGCAGCACAAATTGCCAAGGCAAAACTCGCGGTTGATGCGAATGCCTCGTTTTACCGTCCCGAGCGCGAGGCACAAGTGCTGCGCCGGGTGCGCGAGCGCAATGGACTATTACGTGCAGAGCTGAACGGCCTAGTTTCTGACGATCAGATGGTGCGCTTAATGCGTGAAATTATGTCGACTTCGTTGGCGGCTGAAATGCCCATGTCGGTGGCGTACCTCGGCCCTGAGGGCACTTATACACAAGCCGCGGTTGTTAAACATTTTGGTCAGGCGGTTAACGGTCTTGATGTGAAAACCATCGCCGATGTGTTTCGGCTGGTGGAGCAGGGCAAAGCTCATTTTGGCGTAGTGCCGGTTGAGAACTCAACCGAAGGCGTTATTACCCACACATTAGATTGCTTTGCGACCTCAAAACTAAAAGTGTGTGGCGAAGTGCAATTGCCAATAAGTCATCAGTTGCTTAGTCACGCAGATGGTTTAACGGCGGTGAAAAAAGTATACGCACACCCGCAGGCTCTCGCCCAGTGCCGCAATTGGATTGAGCGCTACTTACCCGAGGCAGAAATTTTCAGTGCTAGCAGTAACGCCGAAGCGGCCATCATTGCTTCTAAAGACGATACGGTCGCGGCCATTGCCAGCGATATAGCGGCTAAAATTTATAGTATAGCGATTCTGGCAAGTGGTATCGAAGACGAGCGCAATAACACAACTCGTTTTTTGATTATCGGTAATGATAGTTACGCCGCGAGTGGTGAAGATAAAACCACCATTATGGTCTCCGCACCAAACAAAGTTGGCAGCTTATTTGAATTGTTAAAGCCCTTGTACGACGTTGGCGTCGATATGAGCCGTATCGAATCCCGACCGAGTCGACAAACCAATTGGGAGTATGTGTTCTTTATCGATTTGATCGGCCACGTCGATGACCCCAAGGTCGCGTCGGCGCTCGCTGAGCTTGAAAGTAAGTCTGTCTATTTTAAACTGATTGGTTCCTATCCCGTGGGCGTGTTGTAAAGCTGATGTTTGAGAAGGTAACTATTATCGGTATAGGCCTGCTAGGCGGTTCGTTAGCACGCGACTTGAAAAAGCACGGTTTAGCAAAACATGTGGTTGGTGTTTGCCGGAGTGAGTCTACGGCTAAGGTGGCTATTGCAGAAAATGTTGTTGATGACGTACTGCCGCTAGTAGACGCGGTGAAGAACGCCAACCTTATTGTGCTAGCTACGCCGATGCAGAGCATGGTGCCGCTGCTGCAATCACTGCAAAGTAACATCCCTGAAAATGCAATTAT
This sequence comes from Arenicella sp., assembly GCA_016763815.1. Lineage (GTDB taxonomy): Bacteria > Pseudomonadota > Gammaproteobacteria > Arenicellales > Arenicellaceae > Arenicella. Next base: position 8,897 of record JAESTB010000395.1, on the reverse strand, counting down.
CACCGATGTAGGTAGCGTGAAGACCGACCTATACGCACGATTAAAACTTGAAGTTCCATCGGTTTTAAATAAATTCGTATTAGCGCATCCAATTGCTGGTGGTGAAAATTCAGGCGTCGCTGCGTCGAAACTTGGATTATTTCAAAATAAACACGTTATTATTACTAATACCGAAGAGGTGTCAGATGTGGCCGTATCGGTGGTTGCAAAAATGTGGTCGACTCTTGGTGCAAAAGTCATGCGAATGAGTCTTCAAGAGCACGATGCTACCTTTGCTAAGACTAGTCATTTGCCTCATGTTATTGCCTTTAGTCTGGTGAATTTTTTGAGCCATCAGAGTGATCGTCAACGCCTATTCGACCTTGCTGCCGCTGGCTTTTACGATTTTACCCGTATCGCCTCAAGCGATGCTGAAATGTGGCGAGACATTTGCATTACCAATCGACAAGAAGTTCTAAGTGCATTAGATGGCTTCAGGGATCAAATTGATGCGATACGAGCCAATGTTGAAAAATCGGATCAAACGGCCATATTAAATTATTTCGCTGAGGCCAAGGCGGCTAGAGATGCTGGCTTGCTAAATAAGGCTGAATCGATGAAGAAAATAGAGCAGTAACAATATAGTAATAGTACTGAACTTAGAGACAGTACTGAACGAAATACTACCCAACATAGAATAAGACGTAAAAAAATGAGTGCAAAATTGATTTTAACAACGGCAATAGCGGCCAAAGGCTTGTCAGGGAATGTTCGTGTGCCAGGAGATAAATCGATGTCTCATCGCGCGGTGATGTTTTCGTCGCTGGCCAATGGTACAAGCCATATTACCGGCCTACTTGAGGGTGAAGACGTGATGGCCACGCTTGCTGCATTTCGCGCCATGGGCGTAACTGCGAAAGGGCCAACTGACGGTCAGTTGACTGTTGAAGGCGTAGGCATGCGGGGTCTTACTGCTCCTGAGCAAGACTTGGATATGGGCAACTCGGGTACCGCAATGCGTTTGATGGCCGGTATTTTGGCTGCTCAAAAGTTTGCTTCGAAGCTGGTTGGCGACGAGTCTTTAACCGGTCGGCCAATGCGCCGAGTTACTGTGCCGCTATCGGCTATGGGAGCCCGATGCGCGACCGATGAAAACGGCTGCCCGCCAATTCATATTCGTGGTGTCGAAAAGTTACAACCGATTAACTACAAGTTACCTATGGCAAGCGCTCAAATTAAGTCTGCGGTGCTGTTGGCTGGTTTGTACGCCGATGGTGAGACCAGCGTTACCGAGCCGGCGCCTACCCGTGACCATACCGAGAGAATGCTCAAGGCTTATGGCTATAAATGCGAAACTGAGCGTGTCAATGATCAGGTCAGTACTATTCGGTTGTGTGGTGGCGGTGAGCTGACGGCGGCCAATATCGATATTCCCTCTGACATATCATCGGCTGCCTTTTTCATGGTGGCGGCCTCGATCGTTCCAGGATCACAGATAACCCTTGAGCATGTATGTGTAAACCCGACTCGCACCGGCATCATTGGCGATTTGAAAGCGATGGGCGCCGACATTAAATTGTTGAACCCACGCGCAGTGGGTGGTGAGCCAGTGGCCGATATTCAAGTGACCTATGTTGGCTTGAAGGGAGCCGTTATTGATCCTAAATTAGTACCATTAGCGATTGATGAATTCCCCGTTATTTGCATCGCCGCTGCTTGTGCTCAAGGTGAAACCACCGTTTCAGGTGCCGAAGAGTTACGTCACAAAGAAAGTGATCGTATTTCGGCTATGGTGGAAGGTCTCCGCGCTATCGGTGTCGAAGTTGAAGAGCGCAAAGACGGTATGGTTGTTCAAGGGGGCAGCATTACAGGTGGTGAAGTTGAAAGTTACCATGACCATCGTATCGCCATGTCATTTGCCATAGCCGGCGGTGTCTCTAGCGGTGAAATCGTCATAAACGAAGCCGACAACGTAGCCACGTCATTCCCTAATTTTGTTGAATTGGCAACTTCGGTTGGTCTTAAGATCAGTGTCTGATCTAAGCGTAAAGCAGCCGCCAGTGTTAGCACTTGATGGCCCCAGTGGTGCCGGAAAGGGTACCATTGGTCAGATCTGCGCCGTTAAATTTGGCTGGCACTATCTAGACAGTGGTGCTATTTATCGAGGCCTAGGTTGGCTTGCAGGCAATCAAGGTGTTAGTTTCGATAATGTGAGCTCCTTAGTGGTGTTGGCAGACAGTATGAATCTAACGTGTCATGTATGCGAAACCGATTCTGCCAAGATTGAAATTAACGGACACATGGTCACCGATGAGCTTAGAACCGACGAAGCAGGGCAAACTGCCAGCCGCATCGCACCGATTCCTGAGGTGCGAGCCGCCCTGTTGAACATGCAGCGCCGGTGTCGAATCGCCCCTGGGTTGGTCGCAGATGGTCGTGATATGGGTACAATTGTGTTCCCAGATGCACTATATAAGGTGTTTTTGACTGCCAGTGCCGAAATAAGGGCGCAAAGACGCTTTGATCAGTTGAAAGCAAAAGGTTTCGATGTTAATCTCGCGCGCCTGTTAGAGTCGATTCAAGCACGTGATGTCCGAGATTCGAATCGAGACGCTTCTCCGCTTAAACCCGCTGAAGATGCCTTGATTCTAGATACTTCTGAACTCACTATAGATGAAGTCGTTACGCGCATTTTGGCTCTTGTAAATTAACGCGGACCTTCAGTCGGACTGAAGCAAAGTTCAGATAAAGTACTCTTAATGACTGAGGCCGCAGGCGCTGTATCACAGCACCTTACTACAGTTAGCGGGAAGTGCTGAAAAGGTAGAGTTATGAGCGAATCATTCGCCCAAATGTTCGAAGAGAGCCTATTAGACACCGTAATGACCATCGGTGAGGTTATCAAAGCTGAAGTTGTATCTGTTGAAAACGACTACGTTATAGTAACAGCAGGCTTAAAATCGGAAGCCGAAATCCCACTATCTCAGTTTGCTAAAGTTGACGGCGAGTACAATGTACTGGTTGGCGATTTGGTAGAAGTTGCTATCGAAAGCGTTGAAGACGGCTATGGTCGTACTAAACTGTCTCACGATAAAGCACGACGCGTACGCGTTTGGGCTGAGCTAGAAAAAGCACACGAAAACGAAGATATCGTTGTTGGTCAAATCACTGGCAAAGTAAAAGGCGGTTTTACCGTGTCTCTACAAAATGTCCGAGCCTTCCTACCCGGTTCTTTGGTAGATGTGCGCCCTGTAAAAGATTCTGCGTATCTTGAAAACCGTGACTTAGAGTTGAAGGTTATCAAGATTGACAAAGCACGTAACAACGTCGTTGTATCTCGCCGCGCTGTGGTTGAACACGAGTTGGGTGCTGAGCGCGAAGAGCTGCTTAGAACCATTGAAGAAGGTCAAATCGTTAAAGGTATCGTTAAGAACCTTACTGATTATGGTGCTTTCATCAACTTGGGCGGTATCGACGGCTTGCTACACATTACTGACATGGCTTGGAAACGCGTTAAGCATCCTTCTGAGATCTTGGAAGTCGGTCAAGACATCGAAGCTCGTGTACTGAAGTTCGACAAAGAAAAAGCACGTGTATCTCTAGGTATTAAGCAAATGGGCGATGACCCATGGAAAGACCTAGCGCGCCGCTTTATGGTTGATACTCGCCATTACGGTAAAGTGACAAACATAACTGATTATGGTGCTTTCGTTGAGTTGGAAGACGGTGTTGAAGGTCTAGTTCACGTTTCAGAAATGGATTGGACTAACAAGAACATTCATCCAAGTAAAGTATGCCAAGTAAACGACGAAGTTGAAGTTGTTGTGCTTGAAATCGACCCAGAACGTCGTCGTATCTCTTTAGGTATGAAGCAATGTCGTTCAAACCCTTGGGATAGCTTCGCAGCGACTCACAAGAAAGGCGATAAAGTTATTGGCAAGATCAAATCGATCACTGATTTCGGCGTATTCATTGGATTGGACGGCAATATTGATGGCTTAATTCACTTAAGTGATCTTTCTTGGAACGAAGAAGGCGAAGACGTAATTCGCAACTTCGCTAAAGGCGACGAGCTTGAAGCGGTTGTACTAGCGGTTGATTCTGATCGTGAACGTATCTCTCTAGGTGTTAAGCAAGTTTCTGGTGATCCATTCAGCGATTTCGTTGCAACTAACTCTAAAGGTGCCGTTGTAAACGGGACTGTTAAAGAAGCTGACGCACGCGGTGTTACTATTGAAATCGAGCAAGGCGTTGAAGGTTACCTTCGTGCTGCCGAGATTTCACGCGACCATGTTGAAGATGCGTCTGCAATCTACCCAGTAGGGACTGAAGTTGAGACTAAGATTACGGCTATTGACCGTAAGACTCGTCGCATTTCACTCTCGATCAAAGCTTTGGAAGCGCAGCATGAAAGTGAAGCGATTCAAGAGTACGGTAGTGGCTCGAGTGAGTCAGGCAGCGGCAGCAGCTTGCTAGCTGAAAAACTAAAGCAGTCACTGAATAAGTAAACTGATTTAGCGTTATGAAAACCTTGCATCTCGGTGCGGGGAGTTTCGACAAAGAAACCTTGGTTGACTAGCGTCGGTCAAGGTTTTTTACATTTATATGTCTATTCTGACTATTTTATGAGGTCTCTGTAATATAAAAGAAACAATATCAGTAACTTAGATCAATTTATTGCCTCTAGAGTTATTGCGCCTTTGCGTTGCAAAATCTATACTTGTTTGCCTGAAAATTAATCAAGGGTAAAGGGTAATGATTAAAACACCAACAATCACAAGATCGGAATTGATCGAGTCATTGGTAGATAAGCAACCGCATTTAGCGCATCGGGATGTTGAATTAGCTGTAAAAACCGTTTTGGAACGCATGGGTAGTGCATTTGAAGATGGTGATCGTATTGAAATACGAGGCTTCGGCAGTTTCTCATTACATTATCGGCCTGCGCGGGTTGGGCGAAATCCGAAAACAGGTGAATCTGTTGCTGTTGAAGATAAATTTTCGCCGCATTTTAAGCCCGGAAAAGAATTGAAAGAACGAGTCGACGCGCTGAATTCTTAATCAAATCATCGCATTTACTAGATAAATAGGAATTAGACGATCAGTCCATGAAAAAAGTATTATCAATTATTTTGTTTCTTGTCTTTGCGCTGTTTGCGCTAACACTAAACTTAAAGAACCCAGATGCTGTTACGCTTCGTTATTATTTTGATATCGAACGCGAGGTTGATCTATTCGTTGTGTTGCTGGTTCCTTTCGTGGTGGGTATGTTGCTCGGTATTTTGCTGATGAGTTTTTCAGTGGTTCGCACCAAAATGCAGGTCGGCAAAACTAAGCGTGAGCTCGCTAAGGTTGAGAAAGAGGTTCAAAACCTTAGGGCCGCAGCAATAGCTGAACCGGTGAAGGACGAAGTTTAGTCATAGTCTATGGCTAGCGTTGAGGCTTGTTCACAGTGAGTTTATTGTTGCAATGGAACTGGACTTGGCCGGCGATAGCGCTGGCTTTTTTATTGGGCGTTATTGGCAGCCGTTGGCTCTTTGTTAAGCTGGGCTTTGGGCAGAAACAAGCTGTTAATAAAGAGTATTTTAAGGGTCTCAATTTTTTATTGAACGAGGAGCCCGATAAAGCTATCGAAGTATTTATTAAAGCGTTAGAGGTCGACAGTGAGACTGTTGAGCTTCACTTGGCTCTTGGTGGTTTATTCCGCCGAAAAGGCCAGGTCGATAGAGCGACTCGAATACATCAGAACTTAATTGCTCGGCCGAGTTTGACTGATGACCAGCGAATGCAGGCGATTCACGAGCTCGCGAACGACTACTACAAGGCGGGTTGGTTAGATCGAGCCGAAAACCTCTTCAGTGAACTTAAAGACTCTGCCGCCTACAGAGTTCTTGCTGTTGAGGGTCTGGTTCGTATTTATCAGCAAGAGAAAGAGTGGCAAAAAGCCATTGATGTGTTGCGATTGCTTAAGCGCGGCGAGCGCCGGAATGTTAATAAACAAGTGGCGCACTACTATTGCGAATTGGCCGAGCTTTCTATCGGTATCGGTGATTATCAAATTGCCCGCCAATATTTACGCAATGCTCGCAGCGAATATCCATCGATTGCCCGTAGTTTGTTATTGCGGGGCGACTTACGTTTGGCTGAAGGGGATCACGCCGGCGCTAGAGATTTATGGCTAACATTAGTCGATTCACATCCGAATTTTGCCGAGCTTATTGTTGAAAAAATGATAGCCAGCTTCAACCTTACCGGAAACTTGAGTGAGTTAGAAGATTACTTGCTAGATGTGGCGGTTGTGCCAAAGGATGCAGATTCCTTCAAGGTGTGGCAAACGTCGCTGGAGAAAATTTTAGGGGAATCAGCGGCTATAGACCACATACTTAGAAAATCCAGCAATCGGGGTATGAGCTCACCGCTTGCAGATTATTTAAATGCGGCCTTAGCGGAGAATAAGCTTGGTGGCGACCGAAGTGCTGCCTTATTAAAAAAAATGTTGAATCGCGCAAAATCTGAAAAGATTGAGTATACTTGTGTTGGGTGTGGTTTTGATACTAAGGCCATGTATTGGTTTTGTCCAAACTGCGGACAATGGGAGAGTTTTCGTTAGGACCGAACATCAACCGAATTGGTGATGTCATTTATTATCTAGTTGCCAGAATCTAGCGACTATGATCTAGCAACTATGAGTTGTTATCGGTGCTAGCGATGGGCAGTTCTTAGGAGAATTGCGATAAATTAATTAGACATAAATTTTTATATAAAGAGTATTCCTGTGACCACCGAAATCAAACATCTAGTTTTCAAAGGGATTGAAAAGAAAGAACAAATTTTATTCAAATCATTCTTGAATCTGGCTAAAAATGAGCTCGAATATCAGGTCGTTATTTTAAAGGAAAATATTGACTCGCCGGCGAGCGCCGACATTGTGATAGTTGACTCAAGTTACCAGTTTTCGTCAGATGAAGAATCGCTCAACAGTTTACCAGCGATTAGAGTAGGCAATGATCTAGACGACTCTCCTGGTTATATTGTGCGGCCAGTGCAATGGAGCGATTTCAGAACTCAGTTAACGCGACTTGATCTTGAAGCCGTCGTTGAACCGTTAACGCCATCTGATAATGTTTTACCTCAAGACATGCAGTTCGCCATCGTAGATATGGATGAAAAATCCGAATCTGATTCGAAACCATCGGGCGGTTTTCCAGATGCAGAGGAGTTTGATTATGAACTGGATAATTTAAGCATTGATTATCATAGCTTCACTAATAGCGAGTACATGAAGGTAGTCAATGATGTGAAAGGGTTCAAAGACGACGATGAAGAACCCGATATTCCTCATGCTGTGGTACTAGTGACTGACGATGAAAGCGGATCAAATAATAGTGTTCTTGTGATCGAAACTAATAGTTTAGATGCATGGGAGATGAGTGAGTCAGAAATTGAAGATGATGCAGATATCAACGAGGACTCAATTGAGAGCGACTCGAGTTATATTGACGTAGAGGCAGAAGCGAAGTTAACAGAAAAGCTTGCTGCGGGTTCTGTGATACAGCCTGGAAGTGAGTTTTGGAGCGAAGACGCCGCAATTTTTTCAGGTCGTGAACAATTGTTATTTATTAAACCCGAGCGTGGCCTGGTTTACTCTGAGCAAGAGCCGGGTAAGTGGACAGCCGCTATTCGCAAAAAAACCGTTACCAAATGTGGTTTAGGCTCGTCATGGCACCCAAGCGACGAGCTAAGGGCGTATCCAATTAGTCGTCTGGTTTGGCCAACACAATAGCGACTAAGAGTGTGAGTTTAGCATCCGCCTTAGATTCGCAGACTGAATATATTCTTGAGTGCTGGCCCCATTTTGACCTGCTGGAGTTGGACAATATGTTGCTTAAGCTATGTACAATGCTTTTCGTTCGACCTGAAAGCCCACATAGCCTGATGCAAAAATCTGGTTATAGCCGTTCAGTGGTTTATGGATTGGTTAATGCTTGTAATGAGTTAGATATTCTCCGAGTGTCGGCTGAGTTCGCCTTAGACAAATTTTCTGAATCGGATGTCGATGAAGGAGTGTTTGGTAAAATAAAAGATGTTTTTCGGACTTAACGCCAAGCAACATCGGGCTTTTTAGCGATTGATGGAGTAGCGCCCTTAGGCCTTCTAATTATTTAATAATCTATAACGAGTAAATTAAATGCTTAATATTGCAATCGCGGGCGTTACCGGCCGAATGGGCCGAACCTTAATTCAAGCCGTAGTTAACGCGTCCCAAGACGATATTAGGCTGACTGGCGCAGTACAGCGCCCCGGCAGTAGTTTATTGGGCGTTGACGCTGGCGAGCTTGCCGGAATAGGGCGGGTTAGTGTGCCTGTGGTCGCTAGTTTAGAGCAAGTTGACTTCGATCTGCTGATCGATCTCACCACAATTGAATCGACCTTGGCCAATCTCGAGTATTGCCTTACGAACGGTAAGGCGATGGTGATCGGCACCACTGGGTTCAGCGACAGTGAGAAACAAACTCTTGCCTTTGCAGGAGACTCGATTGCGATTGTTTTGGCTGCTAATATGAGTGTTGGCATGAACCTTTGCTTTCATCTGCTCAAACAAATGTCTGAAGTATTGGCCGCTGATTCAGATATCGAAATCATTGAAACCCATCATCGACATAAAGTCGATTCTCCTTCCGGCACAGCGTTGCGTCTAGGCGAGGTGATTGCCGATACTCTCGGCCGAGATTTAGCTGAGGTTGCCGTGTATGGCCGCGAGGGTATTGGTATGCCTCGAGATCGGGAAACCATCGGTTTTGCTACTATACGTGGTGGCGATGTTGTTGGTGATCATACAGTTTTATTCGCCAGTGAAGGTGAACGGGTTGAGCTAACGCACAAGGCATCATCACGCATGACTTTCGCCAAAGGAGCTG
>JAESTB010000394.1 GCA_016763815.1 Arenicella sp. | reverse complement strand
GATCACTCCCAAATCGCGGCTCAGAACGAATAAACAACAAATACAGCGAGCCAATCACAATGGACACAACGCCCGGTAAAATGAATGCACTGCGCCAGCCGAAAATATCGATAAGGAAGCCTGTCAACAGTGCCGCACAGGCCACACCCAGGTTGCCATAAACGCCATTGATGGCTAAAGGCATGCCAGTATTCTTACGCCCTTCTACCACCATAGAGAGGCCAACAGGGTGATAGATAGCAGCGAACATTCCCATCAACGTCAGGCTTAGAGCGATTTGTAACGGGGTGTTAGCGACGCTCGCTAAAACTGAACTAGCCCCTATTCCAACAAAAAACACCACCATCATTCCCTCACGGCTCCATTTGTCGGCGGCCCATCCTGCGATAAGAGCGCCAACTCCAAAGGCAACAAACGCTGGCGTTGAATAAGGGATGAGTTCGGCATAGCTCATACCCCACTCCGACGTTAGGCGCAACGCGGCAACTGAGGCGAAAATCAGCATAAATAGGTGATCCAAAAAATGCCCCACGTTAAGAAACAAAAAATTCACTTTATGACGCTGCATATCTAATACCCACAATTAACTGTACCGGCATTATCCAATCAGGATACAATGGCCCGCTCATCGTATTGAGCCAAAATATACCGCAAACCAGCCATAAAAACATTTTGCTTAACAAAAACATAGATCATTTTGAAGAACTCGCTCAACCAATAATAGCCTATGGCCGAGAGCTCAAAATTGGCCAAACGCTTCCGTTTCACCAACACCGCCGAGCGCAACTGGTATACGCATGTACTGGAGTCATGACCGTTACAACACTGTTAGCATCTTACGTTGTGCCTCCACAACGCTCAGTCTGGATGCCTGCGGGTGTTCAACATCGCATTGATGCCCGTAGCGATGTATCGATGCGTACCTTATATATTGACACTCAATCAGTCAAATCTCTGCCAGAGGGCGTATGCATCCTTCACGTTACTCCTCTTTTACGTGAACTAATCACATCGGTGGTTTCAGAACAACCCAATTATCCATCGAATGGCCCTGTATCTAGAATTATGTTAGTTATTCTTGATCAAATTAGAACGCTACCGACAGTCTCACTTGCGCTACCAATGCCAACGGATCCTCGAGCACTCCGCATTGCCAAGATGTTGATCGACAACGCCGCAGACAAACGTGACCTAGACCAGTGGTCAAGTGAGGTTGGGGCGAGCAAACGCACACTTGGTAGATTATTTACGGCGCAAACAGGTATGTCGTTTCGCGCTTGGCGTCAGCAAAGGCGCGTGCTTCGTGCTATCGAGTTACTCGCTACTGGCGAAAGCGTTACCAACATTGGCTTAGAGCTGGGGTATGACAATACCAGCGCCTTTATAGCCATGTTCCGGCGGTGTTTAGGAACCACGCCCGCACGGTATATTAACCCCGAAAGCTATTAAAAATTCGTAAGGTTGACTGCCCATCATCAATGGATATTTATAAGCTGTTCGCTAAATTATCAGTAGCTGGGCCGCTTGAAGTACGCAGCTCTAAAAGATAAGCGATACCGGCATTACACCCAGACTGAAAGGCCAATCAGTAACAGAGCGAGTAAGAAGAGTAATGAAATAACGAAGGTTAGCGACCTCAATAACGGGCGATTACTATAATAAAACCCAGCATAAGTAAGCCTAGCACCGACAAAGCCCCACGCAGCATAAGCGGTGAAATTCGGAGAGGCATTTGAGAAAATACAGAAAAGAATTGCCAGCACAAATATGGCTATGCTCTCGTTGGTGTTTGCTGCGGTACGAGTCGACCGAAATAGTAGGCTGTTATGGTCCGTCGGTACCGAACTGCCGGGAAGGTGTTTGAATTTTATACTCACCACATCAGCGATAAGGAGTTGAACAAGCATCAGTAGAGCCATAGAGCCCAGCGCTAGTATTGTACTTTCATACATTTGTGTTATTTCCACTTGATACCTAAATAGTTTGTTATCCGACAAAATATCGGTTTTTTATATTCGTCCTCTCTCGATATGCTGACTTCGAAAAACGTCAATAGCTCAAACAGGACAGACATGCTAACGCTCGAAAAACGTTTTTCACCTATAAACTGAAACAAAAGTAATCAAGCATCATTGACCTAATACTTAGAATTTTTGGTATTAGAGATTACGCTAATACTGTCTAAATCATAAATCAAGGACCCTCGGTTTCCTTAGTCTTTAAGTTTCAATCGAGTCAGACTCTTCCAGTTTTCCTGCAGCCGGGTGCTCATGACCCGCCTCACTTAGTTATTTTGAGGCAGCCCGTTTTTGTGCACGAGCTTGTATAACGCCAAAGAACTCTGATTGGTTCGCCTCGCGGTCAGCATCAATTTTTTGTGACTCAAGCAAACTTCCCATCAGTAATTGCCACTCTGCAAAACCGTTTATTTCTGCAGCAACATCCCATTTCATAACGGAGCTGGCAATCGGACCTGCAACGCTCATGACGTAGCGCAGGTAAATATCGGCCATGGTCAACTCTGAGCCCGCTACGTACGGGCCGAAAGAGCTGATTCGGTTCAACGCACCGATACCTCGGCTAACCACGGCGCGCACTTCATCAACAACCTCAACCGGCGGCGGCGTTTTGGAGAAGCTGAACCCAATCAATCGCCGACATGGTAACTCCAGATAGAGTTCGCTTACTTTCATTATCTGCCGCACCTGTGCACGCGCAGCGCTGTCGGCGGGATACAGAGGATTATCTAGATAGGTCTCTTCCAAGTAATCACAGCAAACGCTTGATTCGAAAAGGTTAATACCTTGATCTGTGGTTAGAGATGGTATTTTACCAACCGGGCTCAATTCAAGGTACTCATCGGTGCCGCCGTACTGAGTGTCTTCAACAAAAGGAATGTTCTTATGCAATAAAACGTGTTTGACGATGTTGTAATAGTTGCTATAAGAAAAGCCGTGCAAGGTAATCATAATTATTAATCCGGTAGTCTGTCTGCGTCTATGATAGGCGCGCTGGATCGAAACTATACACTAGATAGATACAATCCCACCTCATACGTTAGTGAGCTAGCGCACCATTAGCCATATTGAACACCACCGAATGACCCTACAACACTGATAACGCTACGCCGATTGAACATGTCTAATATTGCCTATTTGGGCACCCTTAAATCAACCAGAACAGATCTTGCTATAAAGTTACCTGAGAGTTGCTCTTGTGTTAACCATCATGGTTTGAACTTATATGTTAGCTTAGCTAAGGATTTATTAATGCCTAAGCCAGATAACAATAAGCTCATTCTTCACAAACACCATTCTCGTTGCAAAGCGGATATGAAAGATTCAATGCCTATAACTCTATAGTTTGTCCATGGTGGTTCACAAAAATGAGTAATGAACGACTCACTAACGCACTGCAGGACGATTGACTGCACTCGAATCCGGCTCCGAACGAGCCGGCATAACGGTCATATTTATCGCCAGAGAAATACGTTGACGATCTCCAAGATAGGGCTGGACTTTGTGATACAGCCACGAAGGAAATGCGATTAGCATCCCATTTTTGGGTCGAAAAGTTGCCGTGTGTCCTTGTGGCCTGCCGTCTGATTCACGGAAAACAAGCTCCGTCGAAAACATGCGGTTCATAGGGTAACGTGGATCCTGAAATACTAGCTCTCCACCAGCTTCTGAGTCGTCAGCCCCATTATAACCATCATCCACATAATACACCGCTGACCAGAATGCCTGTGGGTGTACGTGCCAATTATTCGATGCACCCGCTGCGGAGACATTTGCCCAAATATCGGCGGTCCACTCAAAGCGCGGTTTATCGACCATCTTCAGATCTTTTGAAAACCCATTGCATATCGCGACCGCAAGGCGAGCCAAGATCGCTCAGCGATTATCTGGGGCAGGCGGTCGTGATCAATTTTTGGACCACTTGGTGCCCACCCTGCCGAGAGGAGATGCCCGCGCTTCAATCAGCTTATATGAAGTTTGGCGAAGAAGGAGAACGAGAGCTAAATCTTTCAAAATATCCAGAAGAAGAAAATGATAAAATTGAAAAATTACAATTAATAGAATCTAGTCATATGTTG
>JAESTB010000393.1 GCA_016763815.1 Arenicella sp. | reverse complement strand
TTCAAGCGACGCTGGCATGAGCTTAAGCGAATCATACTGAGGCGACCGCATCTAGTCTCAGTGTTCATTCGCGCCGATGACCCCTATAGCTACTTGCTTCTGCAAGTATTGCCTGAGCTTACGCAGCGATATAATGTCAGCTTTAGATACCATGTAGTTTCGCACCGAGTGGTGTCGAACCGACAAGACAATATGTATCCCGAGCCATCGCTTTGGCATGAAAATGCTCTGCGAGACATAGCTCATATCGCAAAACTATATCGGCTCAACCCTCCGTTACTTGGCCAATTACCATCGCCTGAGTTAACCAAGTCTGTAACTAATCAGCTGTTAATGCTGGAGCAGGGCGATGATTTCCTTGGGCGTGCTATTACCGTTTTAAAAGCCTATTGGAATGGGGGCACCGTTGAATTCTCCAAATATCAAGACTCTGAGCACCAACCGTCCGAACATCAAGCCTTAAGTGTAAAACTGTCTGAGAATGAAGATCTACTAGAGTCGCTGGGGCATTATTTGAGCGCCACATTGCATTACGCTGGCGAATGGTATTGGGGCATCGACCGCTTAGCTCACCTCGAGCGCCGGCTTAATGCCCTAAAACTTAGCCGTTCGACTGAGCTGGTAAAGTTTGCCGAGAATACTAAACATTTCTGTCAGCGACTGCCTAGACCGGAGCAATACCAGAGTCGACCGATTACCCCGCTAATTATTTATTTTTCAGCCCGTAGCCCATATTCATACTTAGGCTTGGTACGAGGTGTTGCATTAGCCAGGCATTACAATGTGCCAATTGAGGTAAAGCCAGTCTTGCCGATGATGATGCGCGGCATGTTGGTGCCACCACGCAAGAAGTGGTACATCTTTTCAGATACCAAGCGAGAGGCAAAAGCGCTTGGGCTCGACTACGGTTTTGTAGCCGATCCTTTAGGAGTTGGTGTCGAGCGATGTTATACGTTGTTTAACTATGCCAAATCGCAACACAAGCAAGTTGAATACTTAATCGCCTTTGCCAAAGCGGTAAACACCAGAGCGATTCATTCTGATACCGACCGAGGAATGAAAAAAATTGTCGAACAAGCGGGTTTAGAGTGGTCTCGGGCTAAGGCGCTCTTGAATATGGATCAGGCGCTAAATAAGGATGATTGGCGTCAGTGGGCCGAGGCTAACTATTCAGAAATGCACTCTCTTGGCCTCTGGGGTGTGCCGTGTTTTCGATACGCTGATATCGCAGTTTGGGGCCAAGACCGGGTTGATGTGATAGAGCGCGCGATTTGTGATGCGATTGTGTCGGCTAATACCTAAGGTTTGTGCGGCTAATGGTGATATCACTAGATATTAGACAATAAATGTCGCTAATAGTGCCATCTTTGATGTTGGATTTGAATGTTATTCATTGTATATTTTATGTTTATCATAAAATAAATATTGATTATCATTGTTTTTAAACGTATGCTAAAAAGCATGGAAATTCAAATCAATTTAGATGTGGAAATGGCCAAAAATAAAATGTCGTTGAACGAGTTATCTCAACGCGTTGGTATTTCCGTAACAAATTTATCGCTATTGAAAACGGGCAAGGTTAAGGCCATTCGCTTTACTACCTTGGCGGCTATTTGCGCAGAACTAGAATGCCAGCCTGGGGATATTCTCGAGTACGTCGCACATGCCTAGACAATCAACGCACTCAAGCAGCGAAACCAATCGGAGTAAACAAATTATGAATAATAGTGACTACACATTGCCGGGCATCGCCGCTATCGCGCTGGCCATTTTATTCCCTATGTACTGGATAATTGTGATAGCCGGTGGAATGTTCGATTCCGGCATCAATTATTATCAGTCAACAATCGAACTGACATTCTCAGACCTGTTGTTTGCCGTGGTCGGGCTGCTTACGGTTTACGTCTACCTATGCTTAAAACGCATACTCAATGATCAATTTGGCATCGAAGGCGTCAATTTGCCATTGAATATTTTAATTGTGAGCAGCGCAATTTACTTCTTCTGCTTGGCGGCACTAGACCTTGCTATGGCGGTATTTGGCGATGGTTTAGGCTTGAGTGCACACAAGTTTGTACTCAACGCTAATCTCTCAATTGGCATCGGTAGTCTGTTTGTATTTGGTGTCGCTGATATTCTGTTGGGCGTATTGCTGCTAAAGAACCCTCACAACCAATCAAGCATTTTAAAATCATTGGCAATCGTCGCAATCATTCAGGGAGTGATTGAGATTACGGTTATCTTTAGTTTCGCATTGGTGGCGATCTTTCCGGTCACCTTAGTAATACTTGCAGTGCTGTTTATGCGAAAGCCCGATGTATTAGAGCTTATCTAATACGCTATTTTCAACTTGATCCGAGTCACTTTGTTTCTAACCACGTTATCAGGATGCTGCCGATTGCGTTTACCAGTGAGCGTTCGGGGCAACCTTTCTAAGGTGCTAATTTCCCCCCGTTTTTCACCCCAAGATTATCACCAAGTGATCTATTAGTTTTCTAATCCGAGCCGTTAAATGGCGGCCAGAAGGGTACACTGCGTATAAATTAAATTCGCTTGCCATCTTGTCTTCAAACAACAATACCAATTTACCACTCTTAAGAAAGGGTTCCGCCGTATAAAGCGGGCAACGACCTATGCCTAAACCCCCAGCGGCCATATTCGCCACGGCATGAGGCGAATTTGCTGTAAAAGAACCGCCAACACGAAATTTTTCTACTTTCCCATTAATCGTAAACTCCCAATGCTCGGGATCTGATGATGATGTTTGTAGCAAGCAATTATGGGTCGACAATGCACGTGGGTGTGCTGGCTCACCATGAGCGTTAATATAGTCTGGTGATGCAAATACGACTAATCGCATAGTAAGCAACTTACGGGCAATAAGCGTGGAGTTTTGTAGTGGGCCAAAACGAATAGCGAGATCTAAACCGCCGTCAAGTATATCGACATGCTGATCGGAGAGGTGGAGACTTATAGACACTTTGGGGTTCGCCATTTGAAAAGGACGAATCGCCTTGACTAATTCTCCAGCACCAAAGCCCGTTGGCGCCGTAATGCGAATAGGGCCTGCTAACTCGGATTGCCGCTCTTGCACTAAACCTTCCAGCTCATCAAATTGATCGAGTAGTAACACACAGCGCTCAAAATACGCCAGGCCAGTATCGCTCAAGGTTACACGTCGAGTTGTGCGATGGAATAGTTGTGCATCCAAGCGTGTCTCCAGCTGTCGCACCTGCTTGCTTGCCAGATTAGTACTAATACCTAACTGCTTTGCACCCGCCGTAAAGGATTTTTGCCCAGCCACAGCGACAAAACTACGCATACTTTCAATCGTATCCACACAGGCTCCTCATCGTTAGCAATAACTATTATCTTCATAATAGAGATAATGTTTCAATAATATATATCATTGTCTTTGAATCAAGCAAGGCCTATTATTTTCTCACTTACACAAACCATCCAATAGTTTAGAGGAACCCACTATGTCTAATGCCATTCGAATTCACAGTTTCCCACTTTCTGGCCATGCTCATCGAGTACAGTTATTTGCTAGCGTTGCTGGTATAGCGCACGAAATCATCCATGTAGATCTTCCAGCGGGCGAACATAAACAAGCGCCATTTCTGGCTCTTAACCCTTTGGCTGTCGTGCCTGTAATTGAAGACGGAGATGCCGTTGTTCATGACTCGATATCGATTCTTATTTACTTAGCGCGCAAGTATGCGCCTTCGTTTATCCCTCAAGACCTACAACAAGAAGCCGAAATGCATCGTTTTCTTGCGATGTCTGCGGGTGAAATCTCTTATGGCTTGGGTGCGGCGAGATTGATTAATGTATTCAATTCGCCAGCCGATCCAGTGGTTGCTCACGCTATCGCCGAAAAAGCCTTAACAAAAGTGGAGCAACAATTAACTGACCGAGATTTTTTGGTTGCGAATAAAATTAGCCTAGCTGACTTTGCCATATACAGTTACGTCGCCCATGCACCTGAAGGTGATGTGTCATTAGAACCCTATCCAAATGTACGTCGATGGCTGGCAAACACTGAAGGCCTAAAAGGCTTTGTTCCCATGCAAGCCACCAAAGTAGGCTTGGCTGCATAGGCTCATCTTTCTATTGACATTTTCCTACATAGCTCGCAGATCAAACACAGTTACACCGCATTGATGGGTGTGCGAGTTAGTCGGAGGAGATGTTTAGTTAAGGAGCCTCTGATCAAGTCTAAATGATCTCTGGCCTTCAAGCTGATTCACAATCAAGGCATTGTTTTGTAGGCATGACTGGTCACGCCAAAAAACAATAACGCCGAGTGTGGATCCGCTTG
>JAESTB010000392.1 GCA_016763815.1 Arenicella sp. | reverse complement strand
CTGTTATCGACACGGCTGAGGGCTCTAATCGCCCAGTCACTGTTGTGACGATTGACAAGTTAACCGCTAATGTCAGCCTGCAGAGCAATGGGCAGTGAACGATGAGCCGCATTAGTAGATCACCGAGCCATGCTCGTTATTCGTCGTCGGGCTTCACCTTGATCGAAGTATTGGTCGCCTTAAGCATTTTAGCCTTAGGTGTTGCTGGCGTCGCAAAACTGCGTCTTACGGCGTATCAACACATTGGGCTGACTCAAGAGATTCAGCAGGCCAGCTATTTTGCCGACACCCATTTAACCTCGCTGGGTTTGCAAAAATCTATTGTAGCCGGTTTTCAAACTGGAGAATATTCGCGAGGCGAGAGTGTCGAGGGGTATCCCTGGCAGTTGCTATTAAGCCCCCTTACTGATGATGTTTTGCAGCCTGAGTCGACCTCGTTAAGCGACAAAGTGAGACCGATAAGCGCTGACCTATTGGTGTGGGTCGATCGCGGCGTGCGCGAGTTAAGGTTTCACACGTTGATATTGGCCGAGCCGCTCACTGAATCAGAGCAACCATCGCTATCTCGGCCCACCTTCAAGTTGGCTGTAACGGAGTGATGGCGTCAACAAAACAAGTAAACGGGTTCACGCTAATTGAGATGGTATTGGCGCTGAGTATTTTTAGCTTAATTTTATTAATTGCGTATCAAACGGTGGTGTCGAGTTCGCAAGCTAGGCTGCGGGTGTCTAACGCCATCGATCAACAGAGCGAACGACGCTCGGCGTATCGCACCTTAAGCAATGCCGTCGACTCGCAAGCGAGTGTTAGCGGTGATCGGTATTCTATCGAATTTGATTTGTCTACCGCCGACAGTCCGTGGTTAGAGGGCGCTGATCGGCTTCGCTTAGTGATTGCTGATGATCACAGTTTATGGGCTTACGTAGATGGCCAACAGCCGGGCTCACGTCTTTTAAGGGAGATTGATCAGGCTGAGTTTAGCTACTTTAATGATGGTATAAGCCAGCTAAACTGGAATAAGGCTTCAAGGCCAAGCGCGATCGAGTTGAACTGGAGCGAACAAGGTCAGTTGCAGCGCTGGAGGTTTAGCGCACGATGATCATACATGCACGATCTTCGGCGTTCGCCATTTTTTACGGTAGTCATGTTGTTGGCCGTGATTAGCCTAATTAGCTTAGCCATGGCCAATTTATATCTCACCAATACACGCGCGGCTAGCTTAGATCTTCAACAACTTAAGGCGCAACATCTACTCGATGCAGGCACCCGTTTTGCCGCATTGAGTTTAGCCTCACCGCGAGCAGAAGTCTCTGGCTCGGCGATTCCCTCTGAGCGTATTATTTATTCTTCGCCGGCGGCAGATGTGCTGATCGAGATACAAAATGAAGCCGGTTTTATTGGGCTATTAACGGCCGATAGAGAATTGCTACGATCAGCCGTTTCAGCAAGCGGAGCCTCGCGACAAGACGTTGACGCGATAATCGAATCGTTTCAAGCTCTAAAAAAAACAGGTAGTGAAACGAGTTATCGCAAGCTAAGGCAATTGCTGAGCGAGGGCCCGATAGATACTCATGCGCTGCTATCGGTAGCGAGCTTGCATAATAGCCAAAAAGGGGTGCATCCTAACGTTGCCACAGCGACGGTTTTATCGCTGGTGCCTAAACTGTCTAAAGCTCAGCGAGAGCGACTATTAGCCGCGCGTAACGATGACTCGCCGAGCTTGATCAGCAACCCGATCGAGAGTGATTACTTCACCTCGACCATTTCAGCTTATTATCGAATCTCAGTATCGGTTGAACTCCACGATCGGCTCTATACGCGTGTTCAGATCATTAAAATGATTAACCAGAGAGGGCGTTTATATGACGTTCAGGCAATTCTCTAAAGCGGCGCACCGTTCTAAAGAGACGCAGCGTTCTAAAGCGGCGCACCGCTCTAAAGCGGCGCACCGCTCTAAAGAGACGCACCGTTCTCGACCTGGGTCGCCAATTACTTATATTCATTGCGCCGCAAGCTGGTTACACTCATCGCTTGAATTTGTTGTTAAACGCGTTTCGGTAATCTATGTTAAATACTGATAATCCAGTCTTAGGGTTTTTTGCTTGGTGGAAGCAAGGCTTGCTGAGCCCTCTTCCAAAAGCAGAAGCGATCAGAGTTGTGTTGACGGTGGTCGACAATGTTGTGTGCGACTCGGATGGTCAAGCGCTGAGCCAAGCCGATATCGATCAGCTCGGCAAAGACGCGGATCTGTACCTTCTTGCCGCCCCTGAAAAAGTCATGTCTAAACGCATTGCTGATGCGCAAAAAGGCTTGCCGCTGTCTGACATTGTCGAAGAGGTTCTGCCATTTGATGCCAGCGAGCTTATCGTTGCACTAGTTGTTGCGCAAGGCGATGAACAAGACCAGCTCCATTGTCTTGTCAGATCTGAACTAGTCGACCCGCTATCAACATGTAAAGCCATTGGTTTAGTCTGCTCTGGCGTTGCCTTTGATGTGTCAGAACAGCGGCTATTCGCACGCTTAGATGATCAACTGTTGGTGAGCGAGCCTAAAATGCCCAAATACTGGCTGCTGGCATTGCTATTACTGATCATAGCGTTGCTCAGCAGCTCGGTGTATCTCTCTCATTCTGAAAGCCAAAAAAACAAAGCACTCGCTGGGCAGCTAAATCAATTGAGGGAGCCGGTGAGTGGGGTGCAAGTCAATGAAGCCGCAGCAAAGTCTATAAAGCCGCTAATCAGAGCGCGAGAAGCTGAGCAAATCATTGCCGTTTTAACATCTATCACTGAGTCTTTGCCTGAAGCCGCAATTATTGATCAACTGATACTCTCGGGCAACGAATTGGTGATCGACGCAAGCGCCGTAAGTGCAACCCAAGTGCAGGCTAATTTAGATTCATCAGGAGCCTTTGAAGCAACCGAGTTCATCACTACGATATCGCGCAGTGCGAATGATGATCGAGAGCGATTCAGGCTCAAGGCACGCATCAGTGAGGGGCGTTGACATGTCGACTAATCGCCACGTTACTCTGGCTTACTTACTATTGCTGGTCACGCTAGGGTTATTGCTGAAAATTCTCGCTCTGCCGGCAGTGGCTAATCTAAGTTCGCAACATAAGGCTAATCGAGCACTGCAAAATGAGGTGCTGGCCTTGCAGGTTCAACGGCAAAAGGCTGAGCAAAATAATGCCGCTGTAAGGCTCGAAATAAAATCCATGCTCGAGTCTGATGTGCTGGTTTACGCAGCAAAGGCGAGTGACGCCGGGCATCGATTACAAGAATTATTAAAATCAGTTTTGCAGCGCCATTCGGTAACTATATCGCAGTTACGACCGACCAATGAAGCACTTGCTGGCGGCCTATCGAAAAGTCGCTTGGAGTTAAGTTTTCAAGTATCAGCCGAGTCTTTACAGGGGCTGTTAGTATCGCTGTCAGAGAGCCGATCTAAGCTGCATATTGAGCTAATTAGCCTGCGTAGCAATGAGAAATATTTAACTAGCGCACAGACTAGTAGGCAGACTAACATTCTTAATAATTTAGAGGTGAATTTGGCGGTCGCTATGTGGTATACCAACGACATCTCATTTGCTAATACTGATGCATTAGCGTTGTCGACAGATTCTGCTAGCGCTATCAAGGCGTCTAAGTCGCCTCAGCCAAACATCTTAGCCGGTTTGTTCGATCAAAATGCGAGATCTCGCTTCAGATCGCCGAGCCTTAAACACTACCGCCTTGCGGCAATTAATATCTTTCAGAGCTCACGTATAGCCATCATTGCTAACACTTCGGATGGCAATATACGCAGGCTTGAGCCTGGCGATATGCTGGACGCTTGGCGAGTCGAGTCGATAGACTCAAGCGGCGTTAGTTTGAAGATTGGCGATCGACAGGAAACACTGAATTTATCGCCCTAGCTGTGAAAGCTTGGGGTTAATCTGATTGCTTGCCAATTAGGCCAAACAGTTTTCGTATTAGGATGTTGCATGAACCGGCCCTCTGAAATCGGCCCGTGCAGTTACCCTCTCTATTCGCTTCTCGTGCTATCGTTTCATTGACGATACGCGTGCGCCAAGAGATGCCGCAAAGCTTTGAGCGCCAAGGTTTAATACTGTTGCGCAGTGCTTTCCATTGAGTTTCACTTAAGCGCTCGCTATTTAGGAAACACTGAGAGAACAGAGTGCCATTAAAGTATTGCTGCCAACGCGTAACCACGTCTAGTTCGCTCCAAGCTTTGGCGAGATCATGCAATACTAGATGATAGTGATTGCTCATCACGGCGCAGGAACACAGCTTGAGGGTAAACATGTCGGCCGTCTTTAATAGCTTGATTTCAAGCCAACTTCTCCGCTGCTTATAGTGCTTCGCAGTGAGCTGATCGTAGCCGCACAAGTAACCGCGACGAACGTAGCGATATCCGGGTGTGTCAGCCAATGACACTAACGTTTTTCGGGGGAGCGCCATCCTTGTTATCAAATTTCAATCCTTTGAGGCTTAATACTCGCAGG
>JAESTB010000391.1 GCA_016763815.1 Arenicella sp. | reverse complement strand
TGCCGCAAATGACTAACGTTATAAAAATAGAATTAAGACAATGCCAATTATCCAAGTGAACATGATTGAAGGTCGTACTGACGAACAAAAAGAAGCTCTAATCGCCGCCATTGCGACGGCGGTGATCGAGACCCTTGATGCCCCCGAGGAGAGTGTGCGCGTAATGATTCAAGAGTATGAGAAACGTCACTTTGGCATCGGTAAGTTACCAGCACATAAAGCTGGCCGCTAAGACAGTTGAGCCGAAATATCATCCAAAAATGAGAACTGGAGAACAAACATGAGTAATACCGATAGCAGTGCAGCATTCGATCTAAGAGATTTCAGGCGCGCACTCGGGCAATTTCCAACAGGTGTCACCATTATTACCACTAAAGATGAAAATGGTGGGCCGATTGGGGTTACCGCTAGTAGCTTCAACTCAGTCTCTATCTCGCCAGCGCTGGTGTTATGGAGTGTTGATAAGGGGGCCTTTAGCGCATCGATTATGGAGAACGCTGAGTATTTTTCAGTAAACGTACTAAGTAAATCTCAGATCGACATGTCAAACCGGTTTGCCGGTCGCGGTGAAGACAAGTTTGCAGGCGTAGATTATTCTGAATGCCCGAACGGCTCGCCTTTATTTAAAGGTTGCGCAGCACAGTTTGAATGTAAAACATGGAACGTTTACCAAGGTGGAGACCACTTAATTATCGTCGGTGAGGTATTGGATTATCGGCACGACGAATCAAAATCGCCGCTAGTGTTTGCCTGCGGCAGTTATGCGGTTTCTATGCCGCACCAATCGAGTGTTGCCAGCGACACCTCAAAGGTTAAGGGTGATGGTTTACTTGACGACTACATGCTGTACCTCTTGCGTGCGGCTTACACCAAATGTTCAGCCCAACTCTATCCAGAGCTAATGGCTAAACATGGGATCGCACCTGAAGAATGGCGTGCGCTTACCTTGTTGGGCGATATCGGTGAGGCTGGGTCAGAGTATTTGGCGCGCATGATCGGCCAGCCAAGCGATGTCTTCAAGGCGACCATCGAGCGCATGCAAAACAAAGGGTATGTGATACCGCTAGCCGAGGGCGAAATTAAATTAACCGAGCATGGCTACGCGATGGCGAAGCGTTTGTTTGAGATAGCTAAATCCCAAGAAGAAGTAATGTTGGCTGACTTAAGTGAGCCGCAGCGACGTGATTTGAAGCAGGGCTTAAAGCATGTTGCTGATGCCGGTGCTCATCAATGAAAGTAACGCCTCAAATCTCTCTGGGTGAGGCCGCAGGCTTGGTTAAATCGGGTGATACTATGATTGTCGGCGGCTTCGGCATGACTGGCAACCCGGTGCACCTACTGCATGCCATTGCAGAGACTGACACTAATAATCTTACCTATATTGGTAATAATATAGGTGAGGCGGGCTTAGGCGGTGGGCGCTTATTACGCAATAAGCAGATATCAAAAGCGGTAGGTTCTTTTTTTACCTCAAACCCCGAAGCCGTTGCGGCGGCTCAAAGTGGGGATATTGAGGTGGAGCTATTGCCGCAAGGAACCTTAGCCGAAGCCATTCGCGCTGGAGGCAGTGGTATTGGCGGCTTTTATACGCCAACGTCGGCCAACACCCCTTTGGCTGAGAATCGTGAAGTACGCGAGTTCGACGGTAAGCCAATGGTGCTAATACCTGCGATCACGGGTGATGTTTCTTTGCTGCGTGCCTGGAAGGCCGACACCGCTGGTAATTTGCAATACCGAATGACTGAAAGCAATTTTAATCCAGCTGCGGCAATGGCCTCTAAATTGGTGATTGCTGAAGTTGAAGAAATTGTTCCTGTTGGCGAGCTTGATCCCAATTTCATTCATACGCAAGGCTGCTTTGTCGACTATTTGGTGCAGGTAAATCTTAAGCTCGATGATCTAGGTTCATCGGCGTCGGTAAAGTCGAGTGCGAAGAAGGTGAGTCGTAGTCGAATGAATATGGCTAAAGCCGCACTCGATGAGTTAGATCGAGGAGATTTGGTTAATCTGGGTATTGGTATTCCGACACTGGTCGCTGATTTAATCAGCGAGCAACACGGTATTATCTTGCACACGGAAAACGGCATGCTTGGGGTAGGGCCAGAGCCTCAGGAAGGCGGTGCCATGGACTACCCGGTGAATGCTGGAAAAATACCTGTAACTGCGTTAGAAGGTTCTAGCTATTTCGACAGCACAACCTCATTTGGAATGATTCGCGGCGGGCACGTCGATGTTGCGATTATGGGGGGGCTGCAAGTTGATGAAAAAGGCAATCTAGCGAACTGGGCGGTGCCGGGTAAACCACTACTCGGGGTTGGTGGTGCAATGGATTTAGCCACGGGTGCTCATCGTTTAATTATCACAATGTTACACACCGACAAGGCCGGAAACTCAAAGGTATTACCGCAATGTACATTGCCGCTTACCGCAACTGGCGTTGTTGATGTGCTGATTACCGATCGGGCGGTATTTCATTTTGAACGTGGCGAAATGCGACTTATAAAACTGATGCCGGGATTCAGCCTGTCTGATGTGGAGCAAACTACCGACGCTAATTTCACGGTGGCATTAGATGCTTGATAGCAAATTGAAAATCGACAATGTCGAGACATTTTTGCTCGATGTTCCGACCATTCGTCCGCATGTTTTAGCGATGGTGACGATGAATCATCAGAGCATGGTGATTTTAAGAATCACGTTTTCAGATGGCACACAAGGTATTGGTGAGGCCACGACAATTGGTGGTCTAAGCTACGGCGGGGAAAGCCCTGAGAGCATAAAACTCACACTCGATAAATACATTGCACCAATACTTTTAGAACAAGACTACAAAAGTGTTGGCGCGACCATGTCGTTCATCAAGCACAATATTGTGGCTAATCGTTTTGCCAAATGCGCGGTTGAAATGGCCTTGTACGACGCCTTGGGTCATCGCTTAGGTGTATCCGTTTCTGAGCTGCTTGGTGGCCGAGTTTTGGATCGATTGGCGGTGCTATGGGTATTGGCTAGCGGCAAGCTAGAAACGGATATTGATGAGGCTCAGCGGATGATAGATTCGCGCCGGCATAATGTATTCAAAATAAAAATTGGTAAGCGTAGCGTCGACCAAGACGTTGCTCATGTGGCGGCGATTAAACGGGCGATAGGCGATGCCGGTCGTGTTCAAGTCGATGTGAATCAAGCGTGGACACGCGCACAAGCTAACCGGGGTGCCCGAATGTTGGCTGACGCGGGTATCGAGCTGCTCGAACAGCCTCTTGTTTCCAGCGATGTGGAAGGTGCTCAACATTTAGTGAGTTTAGGGGTTATTCCAATCATGTTAGATGAAAGCGTGCAAGGCCCTAAGGTTGCCTTAGATCTTGTGCGCGCCAAAGCCGCCGACATTTACGCGATCAAAATATTGCAGGCCGGTGGCCTGACTGAAGCGCAAGAAGTTATTTCTGTGGCAAAGAATTCGGGTGCCGGTTTGTACGGTGGAACCATGTTGGAATCACCCGTATCCACAATCGCCGCAGCCCAACTATTTAGCACCTTCGATGCGTTTGAGTGGGGTACTGAATTGTTCTCTCCGCTATTGCAAAAAGACAGCTTTATTAATGAGTCCTTAGACTATTCCGATTTTCAACTAACCGTGCCAACGGGGCCGGGCTTAGGGATTTCGCTAGATCAAGAAAAGGTCGATTTCTACAAACGCTAAAACATTAACAAATAAGAGAGAGGAAACCCGAACATGCTTTTTAAAGTTGAGATGGACGTAAATGTGCCGCAAGACATCGACCCTACGGTGTTTGAGCGAACAAAGGCTAAAGAAAAGAAATACGCAGAAGACTTGCAAGCGAGTGGCAAATGGCGGCACCTGTGGCGGATCGTTGGCCAGTACAAAAACATCAGTGTCTTTGATGTTGAGAGTTCTGAAGAATTACACAACATTCTTATGGGTTTGCCCTTGTACCCGTATATGGACGTAAGAATTGAAGCGCTGTGTCGCCACCCTTCATCGGTTCGTGCTGACGACAGCTAACAAGCAATTAAATATAAGAACCAATTAAATATAAGAACCAAGCTCTTGGAGGAGATGAATATGAGTGCCAATATTACAAATAGTGGTGAAATCCAAACCTTATTGAACAACGTTGCTGGCTTGAATAATGCTGACGGCGACCCGCGCATTAAAGAAATTGTGCGGCGTATAGTGAGCGATCTTTTTACCGCAATCGAAGACCTAGATATCACTGAGTCCGAATTCTGGCACGGTTTGCATTTTATGCAAGCCGCGGCTCCTGAGCTAATATTGATCGCGCCGGGCTTAGGCTTCGATCACTTTCAAGACGTGCTCATGGATGCTGCCGATGAAAAAGCGGGCCAAACTGGGGGCACACCACGAACTATTGAGGGCCCTTTGTATGTCGAGAATGCCCCCGTCAGTAATGGTGAAGCAACCTTGGTAAGCGATGAAGAAGGCGATCCAATGCAGGTGTTTGGTGTGATCAAAGATGAGCAGGGCGCACCGATTGCCAATGCCAAAGTTGAAATCTGGCATGCGAGTAAAGATGGGGGTTACTCACATTTTGACCCATCATTAAAGGAATTCGCCTTTCGAGGCAGCATTATAACTAACGAGCACGGCGAGTACCGCGCCACTAGCATTATGCCATCGGGCTATGCGTGCCCCCCAGGTGGTTCGACCGAAGCCATGTTGAAGCAACTCGGTCGTCATGGTAACCGCCCCGCGCACATTCATTTCTTTGTGTCGGCCTCAGGATATAAACATTTGACTACGCAAATTAATATCGCCGGCGACCCATACACGTTTGATGACTTCGCTTTCGCAACCCGTGACGAATTAGTGGTTGATGCCAATGACGTCGATGGCGTAGCACATGTTAACTTCGACCTTAGTATGGTCAAAGCGGTTGATGCGAGTGATGAGCAACGTTCAGGTCGCCCTAGAATGGCGGGTTAATCATGGCGCTT
>JAESTB010000390.1 GCA_016763815.1 Arenicella sp. | reverse complement strand
TCGTCCTTTTACCTCTTGCGACCATATCGTAGGCGCTGCTTATCTTATGAACCCGAGTACGGTGGGGCAATACTATGCCGCGCCTGATGCGGCGTCTCTAGACATTCTTGGCTTAATTGGTTGGCGAAGATAAAACTAAGTAGTAGTGGACAAACTACGGAAAGCTTTATTTCTTGTCTAAAAATAAGATTACCAATATATAAGACCTCAGCATAACTCGACGAACGAATATGGATAAGTCGTGCGCTACCGCGGCTTCATCCCAACTTGAATGTTCTTCTATTTATGCAATGGCCGAGTTGGGGTATGTTTTGTCGGATCAAGTTTGAATTTTCTAATATAACTTTCCAAAAAAATCGGCAACAATGTAATTAACAAAGTTGCCATCAATATTAGACTTGAGGAAATCTAATAGTTAGAATTCCTTCGAATCCGTCCATTTAGTACTATACGGCGCATCTAAAACGCGCCGATCGTGGTCTTATTCGAGTCCGCATTGAAAGTATTGTTATCGCCGGATTGCCATTCAACACCTTGGCTAGGATTGCTTTCATTACGTTTCAAACACTTCCAACTAACGCTTTGACCTTCGGCGAGCTGAATAGTTTTACTCCAACTCGGATAGCCTGCAACGTCTAGCTTGATTGCGTTGCTTGGGCTCCATGACCCCAGTTCAGCAACGCTGCCGATAGCGTAGACCGATTGGCCAGCAACCGTATTGCCGTTGTTACATACAAAATCAACATCGACAAGGTTGCCAGAATTACCGCTCTGTTTGCTTACGTTAATTTGTTTACTGCTGTCATTGAAGGTGATGTCGTACGCGCCGGCACCCTCAGTAATCTGAACATCTTGGTTCGGGTAAGCTTCAGACCAATCGGTAAAACGTGAGATCTTGAAGCGTGGGTTAGTGTTACCGAACGTTTGCGTGGTTCTCCATAACCCGTCACTGAAGCTCATGGCCGTTGTGCCCCATGAGTTTGCGGTACCACGAAAATACGCATCGGCCCAAATAGCACCACCCGAATCGCCGCCGTCCATTTTAGTGCCAACGTGGATTGCTGACGCGTTGTAAACAGCCACATTAAAATTGGCACGGCCGTCGTTGCCAACCGTTATGCTTGGGCCGCCGCAAGTCTTAGTTACGCTATTAAATTCACCGTTGACGATGTCGCAATACTCGCCGGCGGGCATACCAGTTTGTAAATTTTGCGAAAGCGTTGAGTTATCTTCACGGTTGATTGCAACAAAGCCTAAACCACCTCGACCGAAGGCGATTTGGTTGTTGCCATTGTCCCACCAATTGCTTAAGACAAACTGCGCTTGAGTGGCATTACGAAAACCAACCATGTTGGCCACACCTCTCCAACGATGCTCGCATATCCAGTTAACGCCACAGGCATCACCTGAGTTTGCACCGTTGGCTGGCGGCCCTTGATCATGATCTTCAAAGCGATAGCTCGACATAACTTTGGGGTATCCGTACGGATAAGCAAGCGCGAAAATTTCACCGATGTAGTACAAACCGCTAGTGTCTTTATAGGTCAAAGTGTTGCTTGTGTTTTGGCGCTGATCATCGTGATTCGAGACAAAGACAACCGCTTTATCACTCGGCAACCATCCTGAAAAATTGACGATATTCTGAAGATCTTTCAATGGTGCCCGACCTTTAAAATAATGCCCTATGGTGCGTTCAAAATTAAATTCTGTTACATCACCGACACCAGTATATTCAGATGGTGATATCGCTTCGCCAGCAGCGCCAATAACCTCTTGGAAGATGTAGGTTGCTCGATTCACCTTAGCTTTTATCGCGGCGATATCAGCAACCGGAATATGTTTCGCTGCGTCAATTCGAAAGCCCGCAACGCCGAGACCAATTAGGTCATTCATATAATCAGCAATTTTTTGACGCACATAGTCTGACTCAGTTTTTAGGTCATTCAAATTAACCAAGTCACAGTTCTGTACCTGCCAGCGATTGGTGTAATCGATGTTTGATGAAGCACAACTATGAAAATCATTTGTGCCGAACGGCACCTCTGGAAAGCTTCGGTCCAATGCCGCCATATGATTAATTACCGCATCGACGTAAATATCGACACCAACTGCCTCACAACGATCGACCATGTTCTTAAATTGGGTGCGATTACCACTGCGGCCGGTTATTTCATAGCTAATAGGCTGATAGCGAGACCACCATTCGTCACGAGTAATAGATTTTTGCGGCGGCGAGACCTGTACTGCGGCGAAGCCCTTAGGCCCGAGATGCTGCTCGCACTCTTGCGCAATGTCACTCCAACTCCATTCAAATAAATGAACAAATGCGGTTCGAGACTGTGCATGAGCTGTTTGGGTGACGCCTAACAACAATAGAACGCTGATAAAAATACGGCGTATGGTCCAAGCCGAAAGTCGGCTGCTTGAGTGCGTAGGGCTCCTCATATAATCCTCTTCAATGTTAAATATAAACTGGGGGACTATCAGGATAGGCGTGCAAATATAACGACACAATTAACGACATACGTATTCAGTCGAGTAGATCACGCCATGAATACGTATTCATCCAATGATAGGGGCTCTAAAAACTTTAACAGCGAGGCCGTACAGGTAAACCTAACGATAAATAATCAGTTACAATGATCTAATAAAAATGGGAACTCGTAAAACAATCAAGCACTTGAGCTACGCAATAAACTCGCTTAAACTAACTCCATGGTAAAGGAATATCCAAATTTTGCGTTTTTTCTCAAGCGCTGCCTGCCAACAAAAACCGATATTGTCTGGCTAATACTGCTTTCAATGTTATGTAATGCGGTATTGCCGTTACCTGTAAATGCCGCGCCGTACAACCCAGGCACGAGTACGTCAGCGACGCCCAAGCAAGCCCTTATGTGCACCTCAAGGGGCTATCGATGGGTTAACGTTAGCAGCCTAACCGAGACCAAAGTCGATAGCGCACATTGTTTAATGTGCCTCATGGCCGACCATGATTCAAGCGCCGTACACTCGAGCCACCGCATTCACCGGTTACAGCAGTCGCACCAGTTTCATGCCATCACGGCACTAGCCGATTTCCCTTCGACGCATCCAAAGCTACCACGAGTGCGCGCACCACCAACAATTCTCTAAGTCAAATACGATCCATCGTTATGTCTATATAAGTGACTACTTCACTGTATTGACGATATTTAGTTGCCTGATCGCTCAGGCCAATTGAGAGAATTTATTATGAAAAGAACATTATCTATCGCGGCGGCTATGGCCGCTACCTTCTGTGCCACGGCTCACGCCGACGACCAGACTACTGCGTCAGCTCACGCACCATTGGGTGTCATGGGTGACCACTTACACAATCGCGGCGAATTTATGTTTTCGTATCGCTATATGCATATGGACATGGACGGTAGCCGGATTGGCACTCGACGCGTATCAGCGCGTGACACCGTTGGCACTATGAACCAACCCGGTCAGTTTTTAGTAGCGCCGATCTCAATGCCGATGGACATGCACATGCTAGGCGCGATGTATGGTTTGTCAGATAATATCACCCTAATGGGTATGGCGAGCTATGCTAGTAATTCGATGGACCATCTAATTCGGAACGGTCGCGAGTTTACCACTCGGTCATCAGGCATAGGCGACACTAAGCTAAGTGCTTTGGTCAGCCTTTTCGACAATGGCCATCACAAAGTGCATTGGCAATTGGGCGTTAGCCTGCCGACCGGCTCAACCACCGAAGTTGATGACACACCGGCGATGAAAGACGCATTTCTACCCTACATGATGCAGATCGGTTCTGGCACATACGACCTATTACCGGCGGTCACTTATTCAGGCCGAAACGATACGGTGAGTTGGGGTGCACAATTAAACGCCGTGATCCGCACCGGTGACAACGACCAGAGCTACACCCTAGGCGATCAGCTGGGGGCAACATCATGGATTGCCAAGGATTTGAATGACCATCTCAGCCTGTCCTTACGCGTTAATTATCAAGATAAAGATGCCATTGACGGGCGAAATCCAGCGTTAAACCCTAGTACCATTCAAACGGCCGTCCCAGCGTTGCAAGAAGGAGATCGGGTAGATTTGTCGCTGGGTGTAAATTATCTATTCGCTAACGGTCACCGTTTAGCTATTGAATACGCTAGCCCTATTCGGCAAGACTTAGTTGGCCCGCAGCTTGAAATAGATTCGGTATTGACCTTAGGCTGGCAAAAGGCATTCTAATCGCGCCAATCAGACCTCACTAAAGCACTGATGACTTAAGCACTTAAGCGGTTGCTTTAGTGGGGTGTTGTAATTGCCACTGCAAGATATTATCTTGACCGAAAAGACATTGTTAAATGTCTAAGTACAAAAAAATAGCGGTTATAGATTTTTTATAATCCCTCATAAAGGCCAAATAAATGCCAGCTAACATGAGACACGAAGATCAGACAAACAAGCGCCCCCCCTCGCTCATTTCGTTGAGGAGATTATTTCAAATGAAATGGCTCCATTTGGTGGCGTTATACAATCAAACATTGGCGGTTTAGATCACTATATTCTTCCAGACTTAATAATATTTATGGGTTTAATTTTTACCACCTATGGTCTGTATAATGGTGAGCACGCTAAGCAGTTTTTCATTAGGCCTAGGCACTATCTCTTTTAGCGTTGTGATTTTGCTACTTAACCGTAAGATATTTTTCAAAAAAACTTGAAA
This sequence comes from Arenicella sp., assembly GCA_016763815.1. Taxonomy (GTDB): domain Bacteria; phylum Pseudomonadota; class Gammaproteobacteria; order Arenicellales; family Arenicellaceae; genus Arenicella. Next base: position 3,575 of record JAESTB010000390.1, on the reverse strand, counting down.
CTAAAAACGCCAATCCCTGAGCACTATTCAGAGCTACTATCTTGGATAACTAGCGCTGAGCAGCTGGCAGACTGGGCGGGCCCGAATATGTCTTACCCAAGCGATGTCGAAAATCTAACAAACGACCTGCAGTCAAACAATTGGCCATCGTTTTCACTAGTCTCACAAGACAATCAATTACTTGCTTTCGGACAGTATTACCTTAGACAAGGGTGTTGCCACTTATGCCGATTAATCATTTCACCAACGCATCGTGGCAAAGGCATAATCAAGCAATTGGTAGATCGTATTTCTATTCAAGGCTGCCATCACCTAGAGGTAAATACTCAGTCTCTATTTGTGTATACCTATAACTCCTCGGCAATTAAAGCCTATCAAAAGCTTGGTTTCGTGACAAAGCAATACGTCGCCACCGATGCCATGCAAAACTGTCTATACATGACTAAGCGTTTGGACCTTACAGGCTCCGATATTAACAGCTGACAATTAAATTCGTTAGCTACTAAGATTCTTGCTCCTATATTAGCGCTGCGGCTAGAAGACTAGCGCCGTGGGCTTTAAGGTTCGGACTCGGAGGTATCATCAGCAAGAGCAATGGCATCAAGCTTGCTAGCGTCAAATTGAATAACCTTAGGCTCTAACTCTGGCATCGACTTATTTGCCTTATTCGAGAGTGTATGAAAACGACTCACTTTGCTTTGCATGCCCGACAAGGAAGTCACCGTGTCGTTAAAGTGCGTGCTGGCGGTATTCAGCGTTTTGCCGAGCTTACTTAAGCGTTCGGATACCAGTACCACCGAATTAAAAATATCGTTCGCTTTCTCGCCAATTTGACGCGCTTCTTTATTACTTCGATCAAGCATCCAAAGGTTAGCCACGGTACGTAGAATGGGTATCAAAGTGGTGTGAGATACTAAGATGATATTTTTACTGTAACCGAAGCCGAACAGTTCAGGGTCTTGCTTCATGGCTTCAATGTAGGCTGGTTCTACCGGCATAAACATTAAGATAAAATCTGGGCTATGGAGCGCGCTTAGGTTGGTATATTCTTTTGCCGCCAGATCATTGATATGAGAACGCACTGCGGCAACATGAGCCTTCATAGCAAGCGATTGCTGATCTACTTCGGCAGAGGAGCAAGCTCGTTGGTAGGCATTTAAAGAAACTTTGCTATCGATAATAATGCACTTGTCGGCGGGCAATTTAATTAAGTAATCCGTTTGTTTGCGCTTACCCTCTTGATCGATAAACGAGCTTTGCTTCTGGTAATGATCATGCTCAATAAGGCCGCTCATTTCCAGTGTACGTTCAAGCTGCGCTTCGCCCCAAGCGCCACGTTGTTGAGAGTCGCCTTTCAACGCAGTGGTGAGACTACTAGCTTCATCACGCATTTTAATGCCCATTTTCATGACATTTTCGATTTCGGTTTTAAGGTTGGCATTGCCCTTTACCGATTCGTCGTGAACTTCGTTTACGCGCTTTTGGAAGCCTTCAATCTGATCTTGCAGCGGTTTTAATAAGGCGCTCACACCTTCTTTATTTTGTTCGGTAAGCATCGCTTGGCGTTCCTTAATGATCTCTTCTGAAACCACTTTGAACTCAGTTTTAAGTTGCCCCTTTTGAATCTCAAATTGCGATTTAAGTTCAAGTAGCTTTTCTTGTTCAGACCTTAGCTTGGCATTTTGCTCACGCACGTCAGCTTCCAGTCGACTGACTTTACGATTACGGTTATCAACCATCTCGCGTAAGCCAAGACGCTCATTTTCATTGGCAATTAGTTGCGCCGCTTTCTCGTTGCGACTGCTTTTAAGCTCGGCTTTGTCCGCCATCAGCTGTGAGATTAGAGTGCCACCGCTTTCTACTTTTTGACTCAGGCTTAGGTTATTACTGCTGACTACCTCAATCTGTAGTTCATTGGTGGCTTTGCTTATCTCTAACATTTGGCGCTGCGCATCTAGCTTAACTATTCGCTTTTTGCTTTTTGCGCTGACCAACAACAATGCGAGAACACTAATCGCAATTACAGACACTAGCCAATAAAGAGGCAGGCTCTGGTTTAACCAGAGTTGTAGGCCTTGTAAAGCATTGTCCATTCAGTGTTTACCAAGTAAGGTCATCAGGAATTTGATAATCAGCGTAAGGGTCATCTTGATCAGGCGCCGCCGCTTCAGTGTTGGTATTTTTCACTACGTATTTAGCGTCACGTTCAGCGATTTTTTTAGCCACTGTTTTTGGAACCAGTTCAAACGCCTCATTGCCCATCGATATAATTACAATTTGATCGCGTGACAATTGTTTTTGTTGCTCGTCGGTAACGTAAATCTTCTTGACCTTTTTCTTTACCGTAAAGCTGTATGAGGTTTCGCCGTCTTTACGATCAAGTTTAGCACTATCAACAAGCTGTTTAATTTGTGCAAACTTAGCTTTGGCAGCCGCTTCGGCTTGGCGCAGCTCGTTCAAGCGCTTATCTTTCTTTGCTTTATCGAGCATCGCCCGTTGGGTACGCAATTGAACCTCGCTCGGCTTATTGCGATTCTTCTTTGCAACCTGTGGCTGCTTTTTCTTCTTAGCTGGTTTAGCGGCTGTTTTCTTAGCCAGGCCAGCTTTTAATAATTGATCTTTTAATGAAAGGCTCATGCGAATAATCCGTTTACTTGTTTAAAGCTAAATTCGTATCGTTGAAAGCAAAAGTGGCAATCGACGACTAGACTTGGTTTACCTTGCTCTTGCTGTTCGTTGACTAGTTTTTGTATATCGTCTTTACCGAGACTCTTCACCGCATCAAGCGATTTTTCGGCCGAGCAAACGCAGCCAAACTGCACTACCTCAGATTCGAATAGCCGACACGATTCATTATGAAACAAGCGCATTAACATTTGCTCGGCGCTTAGGCTAAAAGCCTCTTCAGCGTTCAAGGTGTTGAGCAATGACTTAACTCGCGTAAAGTGCTCATCGGCGGCGCTTTTGTCGTTAACTTTATCTTGCGGCAAAGCGTGTATCGAAATGCCGACCGCCTGTTGCTGATCGGAAAGTAAGCGAAACAAACTCGGCAATTGCTCGGAGCGCTGAAAGTAGTCTTCCAGACATTCGCCCAAACTGGCATGCTCGATTGGCACAATACTTTGATAGCGCTCGCCTTGATCTGGCGAGATAGTAATCGCTAAGGTAGCTCCGTTACCCAGGCCATCTAAGGCTATCTTATCGTTGGCTGGTAATTCCTCTGAGTCGTACTCAGAAATAGCCCGTACCCGACGATCAGACATGCAATCGGCCATGATTAATTTAATTGGGCCATCAGTGCGTAACTGAACAGTCAAACTGCCATCAATTTTTATACTGTCACGCAACAGTGTCGCCGCGAGTGCGAATTCGTTGAGTAAGCTAGCAAGGTTGGCAGGGTAGTGATGGGTTGCTTGAATTGACTTGCATGTCTCGCTTAAACAAACAATGCAGCCGCGAGCGTCAAACTCATCGAATACAAAGCGCTGCCGAATATCTGAATTTATCATGGGTAAAACTGTGTCTGAGACCTTTGCACGAATCAGGATTGAAATGAAAATGAGGTAAAATGCGAC
>JAESTB010000389.1 GCA_016763815.1 Arenicella sp. | reverse complement strand
GCCACGGATCGAAAGCCTGTCGTCATCGATTTATTTATCGAAGACAGGTTGCCCAAGTTATCCCTTGTGAACGTTATTTCGAATCTTGCTGCTTGGTATCAATTATCGGATGTAGAGTTAGCATAATGACTGTATCACGATCTATTGTTTCGCAAGTTTTGCCATCTTGAGCTGGGTAGGGGAGTTCCAGAAGCCTCAGCACTTAGGCGTTTTCGAACACAGCTTGTAGAGCAGGGTTTGTGAGATCGATTGCTGTCTGAGGTTAACGGTCAGCTTAAAGCCAAGAATATTATTATGACCCAATGCCGTATCAATATCTTTGATGCTACTCCCATTTAAGCGGCACAGTCGAGGTCAGGCAATGGCGTTGACGGCCAGCCCAATCGTGACCGTGATGCGGGCTGGCATGTAAAGAACGACGGTCGTAGAAATAAGAAATCTACTTATGGGTTTTCAGTGTATGCCGGCGTTAATGAAGTTGAGCTGTACGAGGATGCTACAGTCAGCTTGGCCGACATAAGAAATAAACTCACTCGACTTGGTATTAATGATCAGGTGCAACCTTAAGGGTATCGAAACAATCTCCTATAGGATACAGATCAAACACGCAATAAAGTAATCGCGGTCACACGCGCTGGCGGAGAGCGCTCCTTCGCCACATATAAAAAGTACTATGGTTTGGCATGAACGCGCTTTATTGGGCTAGCCAAGAACGCGACCTTCTATTGGTCTCGCTGCAATAGCAGCGAACCTGCGTAAAAGCGCAAAATTATTAACGCTCTACGGTTCCACAGGACCGGTTCGTTTAGAATGAGGCTTATTAACAAAAATAGTCGCCGTTCAAGTAATAACCTTACTTGAACGGCGAATTGTTGTTAAAAATAACATCAATGAGAAAATAACACTCAAAAGGCCTCAGTTATGCTGATGTCTCTTATAATAAATATCGTCTAAAAAGACTATTTAAACAGCTGTGAAGACAGTCATGATTGATGTGCCTATAGCGAAAATTTGCTATAATAAACGCCTTAAACACCTCTCAGAAGAAGATAAAAGAATGAGTTACGATTCCAGTAGTATTCAGGTTTTAAAGGGCTTAGACGCCGTTAGAAAGCGACCAGGGATGTATATCGGTGATACTGACGATGGAAGCGGACTTCACCACATGGTTTTCGAAGTTGTCGATAACTCTATTGATGAAGCACTGGCTGGCCATTGTACCGGCATAAATGTCGTCATCAATCAAGATAACTCTATTTCAGTATGGGATGATGGTCGAGGTATTCCTGTTGGCATTATTGAAGAGGAGGGCAAGTCTGCTGCAGAAATCATAATGACCGTACTTCATGCCGGCGGTAAGTTCGACTCAAATTCTTATAAGGTGTCAGGTGGTCTACATGGTGTTGGTGTATCGGTAGTAAATGCTTTATCTGATTGGTTAAAGCTAGAGATTGACCGTGACGGGAAATCGTATTTTCAGGAATATCATCTAGGTGACCCACTGGCTGATTTGATTGAAGTAGGCGACACCAATAAAACAGGTACTAAAGTAACATTTAAGCCAAGCGCTGAAATTTTTGCAATAACAGAATACAGTTTTGATATATTAGCTAAACGCCTACGCGAACTGTCTTTTTTAAATTCAGGCGTGCGCATTGAATTATTAGATGAACGTACAAAGAAGAGCGAAGTATTCGAATACGAAGGCGGCATCGTTGCGTTTGTAGCGCACTTAAATAAGATGAAAACACCTCTGAATAAGGACATTATTCAGGTCACTGGTGAAAAAGATGGTGTTCACGTTGAAGTTGCGTTGCAATGGAATGATTCGTATAAGGAAACTATATTGTGTTTTACTAATAACATCCCTCAACGTGACGGTGGTTCTCATTTGTCGGGCTTTAAGGGCGCTCTAACACGCACTCTAAACAATTATATTGAAGAGTCAGGTCTGGCTAAGAAAGAGAAGATTAGTGTCAGTGGTGACGATTCTAGGGAGGGTTTGACCGCCGTCCTGTCGGTCAAAGTACCCGATCCTAAATTTTCTTCGCAAACAAAAGATAAACTCGTTTCTTTAGAAGTTAAGGGCATAGTTGAATCTGTGATGAATGAAAAACTCTCTGACTTTATGTTGGAGAACCCTGGCGAAGCCAGGCGTATCGCTGAGAAAATTGTAGACGCAGCTCGAGCCCGAGACGCGGCTCGTAAAGCGCGAGAAATGACACGTCGCAAAGGAGCTCTTGATCTAGGTGGTTTACCTGGTAAGTTGGCTGACTGTCAAAATAAAGATCCAGCAATGTCTGAGATATACCTAGTGGAGGGTGATTCTGCGGGTGGTTCGGCAAAACAAGCGCGTGATCGTTCGTTTCAAGCTATTTTGCCGTTGAAAGGTAAGATATTAAATGTTGAAAAAGCACGGTTTGATAAAATGTTGACCTCCGATGAGATCACTATTTTAATTACCGCCCTAGGAGCGGGTATTGGTACCGCCGACTTTAATATTGAAAAGCTACGTTACCATCGCATTATCATCATGACCGATGCCGACGTCGATGGTTCACACATTCGTACTTTGATGTTGACCTTCTTTTATCGCCAAATGCCTGAACTGATTGAAAGGGGCTATATTTATATTGCTCAGCCGCCGTTATACAAAATTGGCAAAGGCAAGTCTCAGCGCTATGTGAAAGATGATGCTGAATTTGAGTCTTATTTGTTAGAGTTGGCCTTGCAGAAAGCTGAGATTGTTAATGCTGATGGCACTAATAGGCTTTCCGGTGTCGAGTTGGCCAGCCTTTGTAGAGAGTATCTCTCAGTAGAAAAGACAATTAGTCGTTTAAGCAAGGATTATGACCCTATTGTTTTAAAGGCTCTAATTGATCAATCAATTGACGATACAAAACTTAACGATGAAGTAATTGAAGGTATTCAAACTACTCTTAATCGTGAAGGCTATGAAAGCCCACACTATAAGTTATCCGTTATAACGAATGGTGTAACCACTTTGAAGATCGAAAAGCGACATCATGGTTCGACTAGTACTAGTCAGTTTGGTTCAGCGTTTTGGGCGTCCCCAGAATATACTTCAATTAAAGGTTTAGCTGAGAAATTGAAATTGATACTAGGCAATACCATGGTTGTGAAGCGTGGTGAAAGCGAAAAAGAATGCACTGAATTTTCAGAAGCTATGAATTGGCTGATGTCGATGGCAAAGAAAGGTCTAAACGTACAACGATATAAAGGCCTTGGTGAGATGAATCCGGATCAACTTTGGGAAACCACAATGGACCCGGAAGTACGTCGTTTATTAAAAGTGGTTATTGAAGATGATGTTGCATCGGACCAGACATTTACCATGTTAATGGGTGATCAAGTGGAACCTAGGCGTGAATTTATCGAAAAAAACGCCTTCACAGTAAATAACCTAGATGTGTAGATTATTTGTTTAAAAACAAAGAGTTATAGTGTTTTTTATACTTAAAAAAAGATTTTCCTCCGCGCTGTGATGAATTCTTTTATATAACTTGGCTAATACCCCGTTTTAAGTATTAAAACGGGGTTATTTTTTGCTCATTATTTAGCCGGAAATATAATTTAATGAAGTGTTCTAGGGACGCTCAAGGTGAATCTTGGAATATTTATTTCAAACTCATTTGCGGCTTTTTGGTCTGACTTCCCAACCATAAAATATCGACCTTCCATAGTTCCGATCTCAGTCTCTAAAACAGCGCCGCTGGTATATTGATATTTCTCTCCAGGTTGAATCAGAGGTTGTTCTCCGATTACACCCTCGCCAAATATTTCTTCTATTTTTTTATTTGAATCTTGAATAATCCAATGACGAGATAACAATTGGCAGGCCACCTCTGATTCATTATGGATTGTTATCGTATAGAAGAATACGTAACGATTATCGTCTGGTTCCGATTGATGAGGAACAAACCCAGTCTCAGAGGTTACTGTGATTAAATTTTTTAGTGGCTCAGGCATCATTATTCGCTTCAATATATAGGGTTACAGGTTTGCTAGCTTGTTTTGGAATTTTAGCCATTGTCATCTCTCGTCCCCAAACATAACCTGTGTCGAGGCATAGGTATTGGTTTTTATTTAGTAAGCCTAACGCTGACCAATGACCAAAAATAATTCGGTAGTCTTTAATACTGCTATTAGGAAATTCAAACCAAGGAACCGTATCAATATTAGCCTTACCTTTAAATCCACTTTCTTGAAGGTTAAGGTGCCCAGTAGGGCTACAAAAACGCATACGAGTGAAGGCATTAATTGTAAACCGACGTTTCTCAACTTTACTTAAACTTGAAGACCACTTACTCGGTTTATTGCTATAAATTGATCTTAATAAGCTAACGCAGCTTTCTTCGTCTTGAAAAACCGCTTCTACATCTTGAGCATTCACTATTGCATTTTTAAGCGACCACCAAGGGTATATACCGGCATGACAAATAATATAATGACGCTCAGAGTTAACGTGTAACAGCGGTTTTGATCGCAACCAGTCGGCTATTTCCTGAGCATCATGGGCTTCAATTATTTTATTTAATGTATCGTGCTGGCGGGGTTCACGAACACCATACATCATCGATAACAAATGAATATCATGGTTTCCTAAGACACTAACGCTCTGTTTCTTAAGACTTTTAAGTAGCCTTATCGTCTTTAAAGATTTCGGACCTCGATTAACCAGGTCACCAACACATAATAATGTATCTTTATTTGTGTCAAACTTTACCCGGTCTAGTAACCGCGACAGCGGGTCGTAACATCCTTGAATGTCGCCAACAGCATAATGGGCCATTCTGCTGTATTAGAAATCTAGATCGTCGTCGGATCGTACCGGTGGATTCCCATCATAAATCGAATTTAATCGATTTTGGTCGTAGGCTTCTTTCAGAAATACGTAAGGATCTAATTGATGTTCTAGTAAATCACCTGATCCTAATAAACCAGCTCTAACATCAACAAGATTCAAAACAGTTAGGCCTACGCGTGTAGCAGAGTCATCGCTTATAGCGGTGGCTGAATTGAAGGTTAAATTATCGATTGCGAAACCAAACCCATCGCGAAAATTGGACGGGCCTAAAAACGGTAGGACTAGGTAAGGACCCGGCTTAACACCCCATGCAGCAAGTGTTTGGCCGAAGTCCTCATGTTTTTTATTCACTTGGTATGATTTGGCAACATCGAACAGGCCAAAAATTCCAATAGTGCTATTTACCGCAAAACGATAGGTAGAAATTAAAGCGCCATCTACCTTTCCTTGTAATAAGTTGTTTAGGGCGTTCAAAGGTTCGCCCAAATTACTAAAAAAATGTCCTACAGCCTTCCGTGCCGGGTCAGGCACAATTGTACTGTAAGCTTTTGCAACGGGCTTTAAAATAGCTTTGTCCGCGGTGTTATTGAATGCGTACACGCCACGGTTCAGTCCAACTAAGGGGTCACTACTGGTCTGCAGTGTTGGGTCCTCAGTAACATTTAACGTAGTACAGGCCGTACACGCAAGCAATAAAGCAATTATAAGTGGTACGCGTATTAATGAATTCATTTCTTTCATACTAAAAACCTTGTGAGTCCCTAGACCTGATTGTCGTCTGTACTATTTCAAATAATTTTGATAAACAGTGTGTAAAGCGTACCGTCCAGCAAAAACTTACTGCATAGCCGCTTTATCTGTATTTGATTGTACTTTACCGGCCGCTTTCTGTTGAAGCTTTTGCTGATACAAGCCTTCGAAGTTAATCGGTGATAATAGTAATTGTGGGAAACCGGCCTTGCCAACCAGATCGGAAACAGCTTCACGAGCAAAAGGTAGTAATATATTCGGGCAAGCAATTTCTAACGCCAGAGGCAAATCAGCATCAGGCAAGCCGAGGATATGAAAAACCCCTGCTTGTTGAACTTCCACTAAAAACCCCGTTTCTTCACCCATCTTGGATGTGATAGTCATTTCTAGAATAACTTCATAGAACCCTTCTTGCTCCAACTTACTAGCCTGAATGCTAGCGTCTACACTAACTTCAGGAGCACCAGGTTCTTTCAAGAAGATACCGGGTGAGTTAGGAGATTCAACTGAAATGTCTTTTACGTAGATTTTTCGTATGTCAAAGGTGTTTTGCTGTGCCTGTTCTTCAGCCATGATCTTCTCTTGAATTATATTAATATGTAATGCAGGCCAAATGGCCTGGGTATTTTGCCATTTAGGCTTTGGCCTTGGTAAGTGGGAGGTTTTCCTTAGACCAACCGACCAAACCGCCATTCAGAATATTTACATTAGTGAACCCTAGTGCAATTAACTGTTTAGCTGCCTTGGCGCTTCGTGACCCAGTCTGGCAAGTCACAATAACGGTACTTTCTTTATGTTTTAGTAGGGCTTTATTTTCAGCATTCAACGTTTCGAGTGAGAAATTAACTGATTTAGGTATGTGTGAAGCCGCGTAGTGCTCGACTTTATTCACATCGACCACCACCGACTTTCCTTTTCGTTGAAGCGCCGGCATCCCAAGCGCTGAGACACTATTAGCCCCGCGCACCGAGTTTTGTAACACTGATAGAAGTAATAGGTTGAATACGATTGCTAGTGCAACGAACCACCATAAATTTTCATTAACGAACTCAATAAACATGTTTATAGTTTGTCATCATCGAAGCCAATATACTCACAGTGATTTATTGTCAGATAAATTCTAACAATAAAGTTGCTTTACAAAACGTCTAGCTAAACCGCATTACGTAAAACAACCCAGATCAGAAGAGAGCAACGAGCTATAATTAAAATAGCTGCGAAGTATACAACACCAAAGCCTTAAAAACGGCTTAATAATACCTAAAAACCCTTAGCAAAAAAGATGTCTAGATCGTTTCAATTCTGTTTACTATTTCTGTGTGCCTTAGCAGCTCAATGCGCCTTTTTTGCCGGGCCGGTATCGCAAGCAAATGCTCAAGAGAGTGACCAAGACTATCAAAAGTCGATTGGTGAAATAGGGCAAAAAATAAAGAATATTAGTCGTAACCTAAATGCAAATAAAGCTTTAGTGGCGACTGAGCGCGACAAGCTCATGGCGGCGGAGCAAAGATTAAATAGCTTGGATCAATCATTACAGAAAATAGAATATGACTTAGCAAGAAACCAACATGAGTACGAGGCCCTAAGTCTACAAATTGATAGGGTAATAGAGTCACAGAGCAGTAACCGTGAAGCTCTGAGGACATTATTAAGTAGCCAATATTTGCAAGCCAAGCCAGATTTAATTAAGCAACTACTGAACCAAGAAAACCCTTATGCTGTTGGTCGATTGAGTAACTACTATCAATATTTTTCAAATGCATTAAAGGGTCGTTTCGAGTTACTAGCGAAAAAGGCAGGTGAATTAGCTGCTTTAAAGCATGAGCAGTCGAAGGTCATAGCCAAGCTTAACTCCGAGCGTAAAGAAAAAACTAAACTGCAGGCCGATTTTCAAAAATCTAAACAACTCCGAGCGGATTCTATAGCGAGGTTAGATAAAAAAATTGCCTCCAATGCAGAAATATTGGAAAAGTTAAAAGATGACCGTGAACGACTTCAATCGTTACTTCATCAACTTAAGGCACAAGCCGCCGAATTAAAACGTCTAGACCAACTAAGGGCCAAACAAGAGTCTGAAAAACGTCGACGCGAGTTATCAAAGCCAAACGATGCTAAGCCGAAGGCTATAACACTGAATCAAAAGGTACGGCGGTTGCCAGTGAAGGGCGGGTTTGTTAAGCAGAAAGGGCTGTTATCATACCCAGTAGAGGGAGAGCTAACGCGTCGCTTTGGTAGCCGTTTGCCTAAATCAGGGATGCTTTCAGAGGGCATATTCTTTAACACCAAAGGATCTGTGTCGGTAAAAACTATCTTTAGAGGCCGAGTGCTCTTTGCTGACTTCTTGAAGGGTTATGGTTTATTGATCATTGTTGATCACGGCGATGACCATATTAGTTTATATGGTCATAATGATCGTTTACTAAAAAACGTTGGTGATACTGTTGCCAGTGGTGATGTTATCGCCAATAGTGGTGTGACGGGTGGCTTGAAGTCTCACGGGCTCTACTTTGAGATACGCGATAATGCGATACCTATAGATGCCTCAAAATGGTGTCGTTAAATGTTTTTCAGGCTAAACGGTGCTGATAATTAATCACCAGCCTAAATTTTTACTTTATCATTCGACGTTGCCCGAAATGCTAATAAATAGACTTAATGAGAATTAACAAATGATGAACTGCCTGCGACTAAGACACCTATTATCAGCTTCGGTTTTAATGCTCGTGCTTTCTAGCGGGCCGCTACTAGCTCAAACTGACGTAGAGGAAGAGGTGTCAGAAAAAACACCAATTCCACTGTCACAAATACGAACCTTTGCTGAGATTTTTACTCGCATTAAGCTTAATTACGTAGAAGCAATCAGTGATGAGCAGTTACTAGAATACGCAATAGAGGGCATGTTGAGCGGCTTAGACCCGCATTCGGTTTACTTAAAAGGTGAGCGTTATAATGATCTTAACGAAGGAACGACTGGGGCTTTCAGTGGTCTCGGTATGGAAGTAATCATGGAAGACGGTTTTGTCAAAGTTGTCGCACCAATCGACGATACGCCGGCCGCCGAAGCCGGAATTATGACCGGTGATTTAATAATTAGAATGGATGGTAAAACCGTCACAGGATTGAATCTTAGTGAGGCGACTGAGCGGATGCGTGGTGAACCGGGTACGAAAATAACGATAACTATTTTACGTGAGTCCGAACCAGACCCATTTGATGTAGAGCTTACCAGAGCGCTAGTCCGTTTAAACTCGGTAAAACGAAAACGCTTGAATGATTCAATTGGCTATCTTCGAGTTACACAATTCCAAATAGCCACTGCCGAAAATTTTCGTAAAGAACTAAAACAACTACGTGAGAGCGATGGCTTTGAAGGTTTAATAATAGACTTAAGAAACAACCCTGGTGGTTTACTTACTAGTGCTATTTCTGTTGCCGACGTATTTATTGATGAAGGGCTGATTGTTTCTACCAAAGGTCGATTAGGTACTAACGATCAAGATTATAGGGCGACGCCAAGTGATTTTCTCGATGGCAAGCCACTTGTGGTTCTTATCAATGGCGGTTCGGCAAGTGCTTCAGAAATTGTAGCAGGAGCGCTTCAGGACCATGGTCGAGCGTTGATACTTGGGACAGATTCTTTCGGCAAAGGTTCGGTGCAAACCGTCCTCAACATTGACGATAAAGAAGCGATCAAATTGACCACAGCCCGTTACTACACACCCAATGGTAGATCCATCCAAGCGGCTGGTATTAAACCTGATGTATTCGTTGAATATAGAGAGTTTAAAGATCGTGAAAAAGGTTTTAAACGTATCAAAGAAGATGATTTACCGGGTCGGCTAGACAATGATAGTGGCAAAAAAGAAAGCTTAGAAAAGCCGACAAAAAAGCAGGAAGAAGCGCGCGAACTGCTCGCGCGTGATTATCAATTAAATGAAGCGTTCAATTTGCTCAACGGTTTAATTTTATTTAACCATAAAACAAAAAAACAGGAATCAATTAGTACGAGTCTTGATAAACCAAAGAGTCAGTAGCTTTACGTTGATTCTAATTGAGAGCCTCAAGCTCGGGTTTGTCTAAGAATTTATCGATATGGCCTACATAACGGTAAGCCATTAGCTTATTTTCTTTTGGTGCATTGAGGGTTTCTTTTACCGAGTTAGCACCGAGAATACTCAGCCAACCGATACCGATGTTCAGACACGGGCCATCAAGCACATATTCTGAATCGTGCAAACTACACCGTATTCACCATGTCGACCATGCTGGTTTGACCGAGCACCGGCTTCCGCAATGGCCGATTAAATACCGCTATATTGATCGGGGTTTCTAAAATTCCTTCGAGCTTGAGTTTGACCATATTTCTGATCTTCGAACAGTAGAGCCGCCTTGTTATTTTCGCGTTCAAAGTTATCAACAATAGCCTGTTTGGTTGACCTTATTTCTGATTAACCACAAACTCCCAAGGTTGTGAAAATCCAACCGAGGGAGCCAGCGAACCGGCACGCAATATTTTCTCAATATTACTTTTAGAGATCGCACGATCATTAGAATGATTGCCACGTACATTGCCTCGAAGCATCATTATTTGCTTCAGCAAACGTTGGTTATCGGTCGAAAATTGTATTTTGATTTACCTAAGTCCCTCATCTCCCCATTAAGTCTATTAATGCCAATACTGTCGCTTCTACTCCACTGGTAACTGCCGGTTCCGGGGTTATTTTAAATAAAGGGCTATGGTGGCTCGGAACTGGTGTTCCACCGTTTTCGGCCACCTTGAAGTCGGCTTCAGGCGTTCCGCCAATCGCAAAATAGACGCTTGGAATATAAGGCTCGGTGGTGAAAAATGGATAATCCTCAGCCCCCATTCCCTTATTTGGCTTCTCACTGAGAATACCTTTGCCCATTTTCTCAACCCAAACAGCTCGTAAGCGTTGTGCCAACTTGGCATCGTTGATGGTCGGCGGCACACTTTCTTCCGAAACTAAAACTTCTGGTAATTTATCTTCTGGTAAACCAGCGACACGGCCCATATTCTCAGCGATACGCTTAATGCCGTCTAATAAGGTTTTTCGGGTTTCCAAACTGGTGTTGCGAACGGTGAGCTGCAATATCGCTTTGTCAGAAATAATATTGTGTTTAGTGCCAGAGTGGAACGAGCCAACTGTGACGACCCCTGGGTCGCGGGGTGGTAACTCGCGCGCAACTAATGTTTGTAAAGCCATCACTATTTGGGCGCCTAATACAATCGGATCTTTACCGGCATGCGGGCTTGCGCCGTGCGCACCAACACCATGAATAGTTATATCCACCGTATCAGCACCAGCGTAGGGGCTGCCGTCGGTTACGCCAATTTTACCGGCTTCTATGCCACTGGTTACATGAAAGGCTAGGCCATAATCTGGAGTGCCAAAGCGTTGATAGAGGTTATCTTGCATCATCGCTTTAGCACCAAGAACACGCTCCTCGGCTGGCTGGACGATGAGCATTAATGTGCCGGACCACTGGTTTTTCATCGCTTGCATTCGCCGAGCAGTACCCACTAAGCTAGTGATATGAACATCGTGACCACAAGCGTGCATCACTGATACTTCATTTCCGGTAATAGGATCTATTTGGGTAGCTTTAGAGGCGTACTCTAAACCCGATTTCTCTTTAACTGGTAAACCATCCATATCCGCTCGCATACTCACTAGCGGGCCGTCACCGTTTTTCAATATAGCGACAACTCCTGTGCCGCCGACACCGGTAGTTACTTCAAAGCCCGCGGCCTCTAACTCTTTTGCCATCCGCGCGGCGGTTTTATTCTCAACCGTGCTGAGCTCTGGATTGGCATGAAAGTGCTTAAATAAAGGGCCAAGGTAGGTTTGGTAATCGTTATTAATGGTTTTTGTTAAGTCACCATCAGCAGCCATTGCTGGTACAGCGGAGATCAGTAGGGAAGCGGAGATAGCAATTGAAAGTAGTTTCTGGCGCATGATGAGGGCTCCTTAAAGTTAAGTAGGTAGACGGTCTGTCGGTAAAAATAGTGATAAAGTGAGTCTCGAAGGGCCATAGTTGAAGGCTTGTAGGCACAGTAACGAGTCACGATAGAGTGTAATATAATTTAAAACTCAGGCATGTAAATTTGGAATTAAGTCGCTTTCAAGTTTAGCAATAGCGTCTTTCAACTTCAGCTTTTGGCGTTTTAGTCGCCCGATTTCAAGTTGATTTGCATGAACCTTTCCAACTATTTCTTGAATCGCAAGATCAAGATTACGGTGCTCTTGTTTGGTTTCTGCAATGGCTTGCAGTAATCGCTGTTTGTCTGATTTTGTAATGTGCATATCACCGCCTATGGTTATTCTAGCCGATAAATTTCTATAAACGATAAATTTCGTTAACAATAGCATGGTAGCGAGTTATAAAGTGTCTGACATAAAGTAGATCATCCTGATACCCGCCAGCATAAAAGAGCCAGCGAAGTCACGGCAGCGGTGGTATTCTTAAAGTAGTTTTATCTTGGCGGTAAATGCAATGACGATTAGAACCTTTATAGCTCTACCTATTCCCCGTGAAACAGCCAATCAACTAGGCGATGTTGCGGCAAAAATGTCGTATCAAGACAAGAGTGGCGCGGTCCGATGGGTTGATCAGGGAAATTACCATATAACTTTAGCGTTTTTAGGCGAACAGCAGCAAACAGATTTAGAAACGCTTGCGGAGCAACTCGACTACCATCTTCGCCAAACAGAGTTTCAAGCGGTGTTAAGTCACTTGAGCCCGTTTCCAGAGGCACGGCCTAAACTAATCGCGGCGATGATGGATAAGTCGAATGATATTAGTTGTGTACACCGACAAGTGATGAATGCCATCAAGTCGACAGCATTGTTGATCGATAAGCGAAAATTCATACCGCATGTCACGCTGGGCCGTTATCGTCATAGTCGAAATGCCTACGCGGGCGGTATCCCGATGAATGTTTCGTTTGAAGCCTTAATTGATGAAGTTGTTTTGTTTGAGAGTGTTTTGACGACTAGCGGCGCTGAATACGAACCCATTTTCCGTTTTCCATTAGATAATTATTTAGACCAATATGATGAACAATATAACCACCAAAGCAAATCCGAATGTTCAGCTCCTGAGAACCAGGGGGCTTTAGTCGATGAAGGCTGATTTACATTGCCACTCGCATTTTTCTGATGGTTCGTTAAGCCCCACAGAGTTACTTGCTTTAGCGCACAAAGCCGGGATAACAGACCTAGCACTAACTGACCATGACACTCTTGATGGTCTACCCGAAGCTAGGCTCGCCGCAAACCAAATGGGCATAAACCTCATTAATGGTATTGAGCTCTCGTGTACTTGGGATAAGCAGCTTATTCACGTTGTTGGCCTAAATGTAGACACCAATAATAGAGTATTGAAAGCTGGTGTGGTACAAAATAAGCAACGCCGAGTTGATCGGGCCGAAGCGATGTTTGAAGATTTTGAGCAACACGATATTTCTCTTCGTGAGTCGGTAACTGACCTTATTGGTGGTCGCGGCGTACCTACCAGACCTCATTTCGCCCAAGCTCTGGTGGATCAAGGTTATGCTAAAGACAAGAAGCAAGCGTTTAAGCGTTACCTGGTTCGAGGTAAGCCTGGATACATCCCAATGTTGTGGCCCGATGTAGAGCAAATAGGCTCATGGATTACATCCGCCGGTGGTATCGGTGTGCTGGCTCACCCAAACCGCTACAAGTTCACTCGAACCAAGCTTTCTCGATTACTCAACGACATGCTAAAGGCCGGCATTCAAGGTATCGAGGTTTCAACTTCGACTACTGATAAACAACAATCGGCTATGCTGGCCGACTTAGCAACACAGTTCGGCTTGTACTCTTCTATAGGCTCTGATTTTCATTCGACAGACCAGCCGTGGGCGCGACTCGGGGGGGCAGCCGATCTATCGAAAGAGCTCAATCCCGTTTGGTCAGGCTTTGGCTAGATACTGGAGAGCACACAAATACCTCGTTGAGTAAACTTCGTGCCCTGCAACCGCGTACCTGTTAACCACTATTATTAAAAACTTGCCTATACAATGCTAGAAACCGACCTCGCTCCACCGATAAACCCGACAACGGTTTATTTGAAAGATTATCAAGCTCCAAAGTTTTTAGTGCCGACAATCTCGCTTGATGCTGAGCTTGGAAAAGAGCTGACAACGATCACCGCGACTCTAAGGTTAGAGCGTCATGGTGGGGGAAATGAGCCACTCGTATTAGATG
>JAESTB010000388.1 GCA_016763815.1 Arenicella sp. | reverse complement strand
GACCTTTGAACCAATCAGGATTGAAATGAAAATGACGAATAAACTGTTGCATAAAGGAAACTTGATTGAACTGCACTCTGAGAAAGTAGATTTGATCGGTGGCGGCCATACATTTTTCGATATTGTTAAGCACCCAGGCGGTGCCGTTATTGCCGCCATTAATGAGCAAGGTGAAATTTGCCTACTCAAGCAATGGCGTCACGCCATACAGAAATTTATCTGGGAAGTCCCAGCGGGCTGTTTAGAGCCTGGAGAGCCACCTTTATTAACCGCCCAACGTGAACTTGAAGAAGAAGCGGGAGTAACCGCTGAACAGTGGGCTGATCTGGGCTACATTGCTAGCAGCCCAGGCTTTAGTAACGAATTACTGTATTTATTTGAAGCAAGAGGCATTAAAAAAGGCACCGCCAAACTTGACGATGCCGAGCAACTTGAAGCGCATTGGCTGCCTTTAGAAAAGGCTTACGATATGTGCTATTGCGGTGAAATTATTGATGCCAAAACCTTATCTGTGTTGCTCAAACTAAGACAGCCAGAGAGTTATCGCAATACCGGCGGCAAAGCCTCCAATAAATAGCGTTCCCATCAGTATCTGAATTACACCGGAAAAATTTTCGCCAGAACCTCTACTCTCATATGCTTCGCTGGTAACAATAAAATTACTAGCACCTAATTCAAATATTGCAGCATAGGCCGCAACTGTTTCATTCGATGCTACCCCGTCTTTTTCAACCCGTTGAATAGTACGCATACTCAGGTCACAGACATCGGCAAGGTGCTGCTGCGTCCAATTTTTAGAAAGACGCAGCTGTTTGAGCTTTTTAGAGTTTACCAACACAGTTAAATAGCCTAAAAGACAACTCGACCGGCGAGAAAGCCAACCGACATTCCGAACAAAAGCGGTGTAATTAATGCATGGGTCATTTGCAAACCTGATAAGCCCGACAATCCTGGGTCAATTTTAGATTGCGCCTTTGAGCCGTCAACAATCATGGTGATACGCTGCGCATATGTGCACCAGTTCGTGAGCCCAGATATAAACCTGTACTCAACGCCATCGTGAACTACCGAAGTATCTGAAGCGAAAGAGCTGACGACTTTCCACTTGCGTAATACTCTCTCACCATCAATATAGATCGACACGAATCCGAGCATGCATTCGTTAACAAATACGACCTCACGACCTTCACACTCAAAAACCGTTCGAGTGGTGTAATAGTGAAAGCCTACTATTTCATTAAGAGTGCTCATTGTTGACTTGCTCAGGTTCTCATCATTGTAAGTAAGTTGTGCTGTAGTTGATATTTGCTTTGTCATGGTAGTTACCTCGACTGGTTAATGGAGAAGCCATTTGACCCATAAATCTCAACCTTGACGACGACAATCTACCGCCTGTCGTATTTCTGGCTAACGACAGCGACATGACACTAACTCTAAACCTTTGTTTTTGATAGACTTTCTATTAAGTCATAATTTTTCTCTAAGGCACCTCTATGTGCTTCGATAAAGGCGACACCCTTACTACCCATCTCATCCCTCAAGCTTGGGTTGGCTAATAATTCAGCAACAGCCTCTTTTAGACCTTGTTCACCGTCAACCATTCGGCCTGCGCCTTCTTTGATTGTCCAGCGGCTGATATCGGGAAAGTTAAACATATGCGGTCCAAACACAACAGGCACTCCTAATGCACAAGGCTCTAAAATGTTTTGTCCGCCTAATGGCACTAAACTACCCCCAACAAAAGCAACATCGGAACTGGCGTACATTAGCGATAGCTCACCCATGGTATCTCCGAGAAACACATCAACATCGCTGTCTAATTCTGCCACGTTCTCGGTTCGACGAACGCATTTTAAACTTCGGCGTTGGATCTTTCGCGCCATGTAATCGAACCGTTCAGGGTGTCTCGGAACCAGTATTAGTAGCAAGGTCGGAAATAATTCTTTAAGCGACTTATACACCGACAGAATGATTCCCTCTTCACCTTCACGAGTACTACCAGCGATCCAAATCAAGCGGTCCGGGCCCAGTTGGCGACGCATCACTTCAGCCGACTCACGCAAACTTGGCGGAACACTTACATCAAACTTAATGCTACCCGTTTCCGATATTTTTGCGCTATCAACACCAAGCAACTGGAGATGCTTTCGATCGAGCTTTCCTTGCACGGCAAAGTGGTCAACCATCCCCAGAGTGCGTTTAACCAAGGTTGGGAACTTAGCGTAACTTGAATACGAGCGCTCTGACAAACGAACATTGGTGTAAACCAAGGTTGCCCCTGAGCGGTGGACCGCTTCGATCATGTTTGGCCAAATTTCAGTTTCCATGATCAACACAGTTTTAGCCCCCACACTCGCGACGAACTTATTCATCGACCAACCTAAGTCATAGGGAAAATAACAATGAGACACTGACTCTTTTAGCATCATCTTGACCATTGCCGAACCTGTAGGGGTAGTCGTTGTCAGCAAGATATTACAGTTAGGTTGCTCCCGAAGTAGGCGCTTTATCAATGGCGCCGCAGCACGGGCTTCGCCGACTGATACGGCGTGCAGCCAGAGATCAAACGGTGCGTTTTGTTTTACTTCTGCATTAGCAAAGCCGAAGCGTTCACTCCAACGTGACCAATATTGAGGATTTTTAAAACCACGTAATATTAGGCTAACTAAGCCAAACGGTATCGCCAGATTCAGCAGGATTCGATAAAGCCAAATCACTTTATCCAATCCTTAGCAATAATATAGTCAGTCAGTAACGCTGCTTCAGCCGAGCCGGCATCTGGCTCGGCTCGATATTCCCATGCGACCATCGGCGGCATCGACATTAAGATAGACTCGGTTCGACCGCCCGACTGCAAGCCAAACAAGGTACCTCGATCAAACACCAAGTTAAACTCGACATAGCGACCGCGGCGAAGCAGTTGCCATTCTCGATGCGCTGGCGAATATTCAGTGTCTTTACGACGATTCAATATTGGCGCATAGGCATTAACAAAGTTATCACCAACGCTTTGCATAAACGCAAAGCTTTGCCCAAACCCAAGTTCATTTAAGTCATCAAAGAATAACCCGCCAACGCCACGTTGTTCGTTTCGATGTGGGAGATAAAAATAATCGTCGCACCATTT
>JAESTB010000387.1 GCA_016763815.1 Arenicella sp. | reverse complement strand
TCGGTATCGATAGTCATAGTCGCATCGTTTGGATATACATAATGCGAAACCCCGACAAACTTAGCTTTTCGTGAGTGTGATAATGTTGCTTTTGTAGGCGAGACCTTAAGATGTTTTCGAGCAGCTCGACGAACCCAAGGTAACTGAGATAGTATGATTAGCGCCATTAACATTAACCCACTAATTGAGATGCCTTTATGAGAACTCGTGGTAATTTTAAAATTGGAGTAGCCGCTGCTAGCCTACTAATGTCAACGATTGCTTTTTCGGCTCACCATGGAGATGCCGAACATAAAGACCAAGCGACACCAGCAGAAGTTTGTCAAGGTTTTGGTCCTCAGACTCCTAGAGACATTGATAGTGCCGAAGGCACCAATTCAGTCAAGTTTGATTTGGCGTCGCCGAGCACTGAGATGAACCTGTGTAATATCCATTTCCATAATAATGCTGAGCATAAAGCTAAGGCCTTTTCAGTCTACGCCGGTGAGGGCGACAACGGACACGGCGGCGGCTATCAATGCGGCATTTCTCAATCGCTAACCAAGGTCGAGCTAAAGGCGACCGAGGCAAAGATATGTAAGAACTTAAAGCCCGGCGATACCATTGAAGTTCATTGGGTTCATTCCAGCTGCGACGTTGCGCCAGGGAAAGGGCTAGGATCTTGTTTGTCGGAAAAATGCGCTAACCCAGATTTACGTGTTGAAACGCAGGTATTTACGCTGGTAAATGATTCTTCGGCGTTAGACTTTAATGACATGGTTTATGTCGGAAATAAGCAAGCGAATGGTTATCACCAGGCTAAAGGTATTCCAACAACGACTGGCAAGCCTATTGAGTTCACTGGTTCAACAACCGGTCCGAGTTACACCGAGCAAGCATGCTCGGCGCTACAAGTTACGTGGAGTGTTCGCCCGGCATGCGCAAAGCTTGATATCAACACCATCGGTAAATGGTGCGAGAGTAATGTGTTCGAAGAAGATCATGCACATGGAGTCCGAAAGTTGGTAACGGACAAGCGTTTGCTTTCACCGATCCAATAAACTGATTCAATCGACTATTTTTAAATCAAGGATTTAAAACCAACGAGAAGCCCGGTCACTTGATACGTGCCGGGCCTACTTTTTGCGCTGATTGCGTGTTTATTGCTGAGCCGCAATTGCTTTTACATCTTTATCTAGGCGCACGATCTGAGCATCTTGATCACGGTCAATGGTGCACAAGAACATACCTTTATCGTCTTGTGCTGTTACACGCAGCTTAACTTTGAATTTGCCCCTAGTGGTTTTCATCGTAGCAACCCTGATGTTTTTAACGTTATCGAATTGGGTTTCGGCGAGTACTTTACATTGCCCAAGTGCTTGATTTTGAGAAAGGGGCTTTGCGATGGCAATGTTGGCCGATAATAGTAATGCAGAGGCTGTTAAAGCGATAGTAGGTAGTGATTTCATGCTATGTATCCTGTATGTGGTTTTCAAATGATTGCGTGAGCAAGAGCTTTATTAATCTGCTTTCGATTAAGTTGTTCTCGCTGTCTATGAACTCTATTGAAACGCCTTGGCGAGCTTAATTCTGCCGAAAGTTTAAGCATTTCAACTGAATTTCGAAATACGGTTGATTTTTTCGAAATTCGAAAGCCTTAAGCCCTATCACGGGGTCGAGTGACTGGCTAGATGATTGAGTTATATTCAACATTAATAGTGAAACAAATGGTAAATGCACTAAATTCGAGTTTGCCTAGGCACCTTCGAGCGTATAAATACCTTAGACGGGTTATAATTAGATTATTCGCAACCTAGATTGATACTCAACAACGCTCTGATGAAATTCTACCAATACCCAAACTGCAGCACTTGCCGACAAGCGGTCAAATTCTTAAATGCAAAGGAAATTGAGTTTGAGTCGATCGACATTACTAAGCAGCCGCCATCGACGGCTGAATTACAAATCATGTTGGACAGTTACGACGGTGATATTCGAAAATTGTTCAATACTTCGGGTGTGCAATATCGGCAACTAAACATGAAGGAAAAGTTGCCAACCATGAGCGCTGCGGATGCTATTCAATTGTTATCTGGTAATGGCAAACTTATTAAGCGGCCGTTCTTGCTCGATGGTAACAAAGGCATTGTTGCTTTCAAACAAGCGCTATGGGCTGATTTTGTATAGCTGAGAAAGTTACTACACGGATCACTAACTTATTGCTTAGAATCTTGGTGCTTTTTTGATGGCAAGACTATTATTGTTGCTAGTTATCATGCCTTTTGGTTTGTTATTTCAATTATTCGAGACCTCATTAAGCAAGTTAGCACGTATAATCGATATATAATGACAACGATTTTAAAAGAAATGGGTGTTCAGCAATGGCGTTTGCGCCAGCCGCACAATTCGACTGTGGCTATGCTGGATATCGATCAAACCGCAAACGCTGAGCATTCAGATCGATCGGCAACGGAAGCTACTGAGGTCGAGACACCAACGGCCGGCGTCGTATCCAGTGATTCCGTAACTAGACATAACTCGGAAATTGGACATATAACCAGCGATTTGGCGGCAGATACTTCTTTTGCCGAGACTTCTCGAGAAAGCGAGCTAACGCCGAGCATTAAGCCAATCCCCGCCCCCGCGTCTGAAAGCTTGAATGTAATCACGCCAATGCCGGCCCCCGCGCCTGTGGCGTCGCCAATGGCGATTCCCTCAGTAACGGCGATGCCTTCGCCCGTCACAGGTGATACCCGCGCTGGGAGTGGAACTGAAGCGCGAGCTTTCAATTCAGCGGCAGCACCTTTCGAGCCAGCGCTAAGCCGGGTCGCTGAGCCAGCAATTCTGAACCCCATGGCGACGCTCGATTGGCAGGGCTTACAACGATTGATTGATGATCAAAGTCAGTGCCAAAGCTGTGGCTCGGCCAACTCAATTTTAGGTTCGGGAGACCCCAAGGCGGACTGGTTATTTGTTACCGATGCGCCGACCACCATGGATTTAGAATCTCAGCAGTTGTTTTCAGGCCGCGCCGGCCAACTTTACGAGGCAATGCTGCTAGCGGTAGGCCTTACTCGAGATTCGGTGTATACCACCAGCGTTTTTAAATGTGCGACCTCGGATGATATTAGTGTCATCCCAAGTTGCGAAAAATTACTGCAGCGACAAATCGAATTGATACAACCTAAGATCGTGGTTACGTTTGGAGAGTTTGCCGCGCAGTCAGTGGTAAAATCTAATGAGGGCTTAGAAAGCCTTCGCTCGCAAGAACTGCGGTGTTATCAGACTCAGGTAAGAATAGTTGTTAGCTACAGCCCTTTGCAGTTGTTAGATCAGCCGAATTTGAAGGCTGGCGCTTGGCAAGATCTTAAGAAGTGTCTAGTAATAGCAGATTAGTTTACTGGGCAAGTGAGTCGCGATCGAGTAAATTTGTTGTCTGCGGCTAAGCAAGACGGACTTTGTGTGAGGGATATGCTCAGCCAAGATTTAAAGCAAGTGTTAGCGATTGAACTTAACGCTCAAGCTAGCCCTTGGGGGCGACTTTCGTTTGAAGAGTCGTTGACCAAACAACATAGGTGCCGCGTAGTCGACATGATTGTAGAGGATGGCCCGACGGCGATCGTGGGATATCATGTTATCTGTCAAGTGATCGATGAATTACACATTTTGAATGTAGTAGCCGCGCCTCAATTTCAGGGTTTAGGGCTCGGTCACATGTTGATGGCGGACATCATCGACATTGCTCAGAAAGCGCATTGTAACAAGATCTTTTTGGAGGTTCGATCCAGTAATCAGGTGGCACAGAGTTTATATGCTAAATGGCAGTTTAAGCAGATTGCTTTGCGTAAAGAATACTATCGACCAACCTCTGTCGGTCAGCCCAGAGAAGATGCATTTATCTTTATGCGACAGACTTAGCACCGGTCACTGCACGACTTAAAGCCTAATTAGTCATCACCATCACAGCTTGGTCTAATTTAAGAATTTGATTTTTAGAAAGATTGTTCCAGCTTAACAAGTTGTTGACCTGAACTTTGTATTTTTTGGCAATAGACCAGAGCGTGTCACCGCGTCTAACGTGGTGAACAACGCGGCGATTTTCGGCCGACTTGCGTTCTCTCGGCTCTCGCTTAGTTGAATTGGTCGCATCGGCCATTTGCGATGCGCGTGAAGCGCTCAACGGTATCATCAAGTTCTTGTCAGCCCGAATGGTGGTGCTGCTGAGGTTATTGCTCGATTGCAGAGCGCTAACGCTGACCCCGTATCGGT
>JAESTB010000386.1 GCA_016763815.1 Arenicella sp. | reverse complement strand
TTCCGCAAAGAACCCCAAGTTCAATACTTCGAAGCTGCGATAATGAATGCCTATGCTCGCCTGCCGGTCAGTTTTGTACGTGGAGAAGGAGCACGGCTATGGGATGCCACTGGCCGCGAATATTTAGATGCGCTTGGCGGTATCGCGGTTACTTTTTTAGGCCATTGCCACCCGAAGATTAGCGAGGCAATATCCCTACAGGCCAATAAACTTTTGCACACTAGCAACCTATTCCATATTCAAGAACAAGCTGACCTTGGGGAAAAATTCTGTGCCGTATCAGGCATGGATAAAGTCTTTTTTGGAAATTCGGGTGCCGAAGCGAACGAAGCGGCAATAAAAATCGCTCGTTTACATGCGCGCTCAAAAGGCATAAAACAACCAATCATTGTAACCGCCGAGCATTCATTCCATGGGCGCACAATGGCGACCTTATCCGCGACTGGCAATGCAGCGATACAGAAAGGCTTTGCACCACTACTCGACGGGTTCGCCCATGTACCCTATAACGATATCGCAGCAATGCGCGAGTATGCCGACAATAGCAACGTTGTAGCCATCATGATCGAGCCGATTCAAGGTGAAAGCGGTATTATCGTCCCGGATACTGGCTACTTAACAGCGTTGCGCACGCTCTGCGATGAACAGGGTTGGCTGTTAATAATCGATGAGATCCAAACGGGTATGGGCCGTACCGGTCAGTGGTTTGCATTCCAGCACGAGGACATTCAACCCGATATAGTTACCAGTGCCAAGGCTTTGGGTAACGGTATACCGATCGGCGCATGTGCGGCCAAAGGCGCAGCAGCCGACCTAATCCGTCCCGGAACACACGGCACTACTTTTGGCGGCAACCCGTTCGCAAGTAAGATCGGCGAAACGGTGATAGATATCATCAACGATGAAAACCTAGTCGCAAAAGCCGGAAAAACTGGCGCATCGCTCAAGAAACAATTACAACAGACCTTAGGCACGTTTAACCAGGTTGTCGATATTCGTGGCAAAGGTCTGATGCTAGGTATCGAATTAGACAAAGTATATCCCGACCTTGCGTTGAAATTTTTAGCCGCTGGATTGGTCATCAATATCACCGGTGGTGGTAAAGTTATACGTCTACTACCCTCAGTAATACTGAGCGAAACTCAGGTTAAGAAAATCGTTGAGACTATTCGTGATGTCGTATCAACACTTTAACCGGAATAAATGATGACTAAATTAGTTCAGCACTTTCTCACTCTCGACGACTTAAGCCCAAGTACGCTACAAGGTCTAATCGATCGAGCAATCGAATTAAAAGCAATTACCAAGCAGGGTGCAATATACCAGCCGCTGAAGAATAAAACGCTGGCAATGATTTTCAGTAAAGCATCGACCAGAACCCGCGTCAGCTTTGAAGTTGGAATGCGTCAACTAGGCGGCGGTTCGATAAACCTAAACCCCAACGACACCCAAATCGGTCGCGGTGAGCCGATTGAAGATACCGCTCGGGTTATCTCAAGCATGGCCGATGGCATAATGATTCGCACCGACGCGCACAGGCAGGTAGAAACGTTGGCCGCGCATTCGAGTGTGCCGGTTATTAACGGCCTAACCGATGACTATCATCCATGTCAGTTACTGGCCGATATACAAACGTTTCAAGAGCTACGTGGTAGCGTCAAAGGCGCAACCTTTGCTTGGATTGGGGATGGTAACAATGTATGCAACACGTTTATCAGCGCTGCTCGAATTTTTGATTTTCACTTGAACATTGCGACCCCAAAGGGTTATCAGCCGAGCACCGAAATTGTCGAACGGAGCAGCGCAAGCATCACACTGTGTGGTGACGCTAAAGCCGCAGTTGAAAATGCCGATGTGGTGGTTACCGACACTTGGGCTAGCATGGGGCAAGAAGATGAAAAGAAACAACGTGAGGCGGCGTTTGCCGATTTTTGTGTTGATGATGCTCTAATGAGCAAGGCGAATAACGATGCCATTTTTCTGCACTGCCTGCCAGCTTATCGAGGTATCGAAGTCTCAGCATCGGTTATTGACGGGCCACAAAGCGCGGTATTTCAAGAAGCGGAGAATCGGCTTCATGCACAAAAGGCATTACTAGAATATTTACTAAGCTAATTTGTAGCTTAGAGACCTCGTTATAACTAGAACCACTCGAAAGCTCTTTACTAAAACTTCATGCCAACTGATGAATTTCTAAAAATCACCAACATCAGAGCGGCCTATGGCAATGCCGCTCCAGTTGTCGAAGATGTTAGTTTCAGTCTTCGAGAGGGCGAGCTTGCTTGCCTACTAGGGCCGAGCGGCTGCGGAAAAACCACTATTTTGTGTGCTATAAGCGGTTTTCAAGATTTGCAGGCCGGTTCAATTGAGCTTGCCGGACAAGTCATTTCTAGCGAAGAAAATAGCATCGCGCCAGAACAGCGAAACGTTGGCATGGTGTTCCAAGACCACGCCTTATTTCCGCACCTCAACATCGCTGAAAACGTAGCGTTTGGCCTAAGCAAAGTCGCTAGAAAGGAACGGGGCGCTCGAGTTGATAAATTGCTCGAGCTGGTTGGCATGCAGGATTACCATCAGCAATACCCTCATGAACTGTCTGGCGGTCAGAGTCAGAGAGTGGCCCTTGCCAGAGCTATAGCACCGCAACCGAAGCTACTGCTGATGGATGAGCCGTTTTCAAATCTAGATACTGAATTACGCGAAAGCTTGGGCTATGAAGTACGAGTTTTGTTAAAAGAGCTAGGTATTACTGCGATTATGGTGACGCATGATCAGTATGATGCATTCGCTTTAGGCGATCAAATTGGCGTTATGTCACAGGGCAAGTTGGTGCAATGGGACAGCTCATTTAACCTTTATCACGCACCAAACAGCCGCTTTGTCGCGAACTTTATTGGTGACGGTATTTTTGTTAAAGGGCTGATGGTCGGTAAAAACACGGTGGTGACTAATTTTGGAGAACTCAGAGGCGAAATAATTAATATTGATAACGCAGGCCCAGACGTTGATGTGCTTATTCGACCAGATGACGTGGAGCATCCCCGAAAGCCCGATAAGAGGCCGAATAACGCGCAAGGCATTTAAAGGAGCACAAACACTCTATACGATCACCACGCCAGCAGGCGATACTTTGATGAGCTTAGTGTCGAGCCACGATGACTATGAAATTGGCGATACAATAGGCGTATGCATCGAAGCCGACCACCTAGTATGCTTCGCGCCACAGATTAAAAACTAGAAATGTCTGGCGTCATATTACTAGTTGAGTGTGTAGCGCAAGCCCGAACGAGATCAATGCTGGACAGATTTTCTCGATATATCGAGGTTTGAAATCGTTTTATTTTTGACTGGTGGCGGTCAAGGCCAGCAAGTTTAATTTCTAAGTGACTGAATATTGACCAGCTCTCTGGTAAATACTACGAAGCATCGAATGTAAGCCATTACTTCTGGTTGGACTTAAGTGGTCGTTAAAACCGATATCATTAATAAAGTCAGGCTTGGTATTCAGAATATCGCTAGGGGCTTGATCAGAATACACGCGTAATACAATTGCAACTAGGCCAGAAACAATCGATGCATCACTAGTGCCATCGATGTGCATTTTGCCATCATGCATCTCCATATTTAACCATACCTGCGACTGACAGCCTTGAATCTTGTTGGCATCGGTTTTCCATTGCTCAGGAAAATCAGGTAATTGGCGTCCGAGATCGATCACATGCTCATAGCGAGACATCCAATCTTCGAACATTTCAAATTCATCAACTAAGACAGCTTGTATCTGGCTAATATCACTCATAATTTCTACTTCTCGACACGCCAAGAGGTGCCGCTGGCGCCATCTTCAACGACTATTTTTTTATCGGCCAAAATATCTCTAATTTGATCTGCTCGGGCCCAATTTTTATCGGCCTTAGCCTTTGATCGTTCAGCGATTAAAGCGTCTATTTGCTGAGTATCTACATTATCTCCACCACTCGAAAACCAAGTTTCAGGGTCTTGTTGGAACAACCCTAACCACTCTCCGCTTTGTAATAGTGCCGCCTTAATCTTGACCAGCTCGATATCTGAATCACTTATGTTAGCTTGTTTAGCCAGCACAAATAGTTCAGCCATTGCTTTTGGTACATTTAGGTCATCCAGCATTGCGTCGACAAAGCCTTGAGGCTTCTGATCACCAATATCGTCAGGCACCTCGACGCACGACATTTTACGCAGCGCTCCATAAAAACGATCTAAGCTATTGTTTGCTTGCTGCAATGCATCATCGCTCCAATCTAGAGGCGCGCGATAATGAGTTGATAAAAGCACATATCGAATCGCCTCACCACTGGCTTGCTCAAGGAGATCGCGCACCAACAATACGCTGCCAATCGACTTCGACATCTTTTCTTGGTTGACGTTTACAAAACCATTGTGCATCCAATAATTCACGAACTTTGCG
>JAESTB010000026.1 GCA_016763815.1 Arenicella sp. | reverse complement strand
TTTAAGCATCTCACAAGTTAACTTCAAAACATTCAAAGTATCGTTACATTTACAAACCCCTTAATCATAAAAAAGGGCTTGTAAAACAAGCCCTTATCTATAAATTATCAACTATAACGTTTTATGTAATCCTCAAAAAGGGATATCATCATCAAAATCATTAGCCGGTGCTGGCTGTGCAGGTTTCTGCTGAGGCTGACCGCCGCCGCCCTGTTGGCCACCACCGTATTGCGGCTGATTACCGCCTTGTCCGCCGCCACCTTGTTGACCACCGCTCGGTTGCTGATAACCACCACCGCTCGGTTGCTGATAACCGCCACCGCCGCCTTGACCACCGCCCATACCGCCACCGCTGCGGCCGTCTAGCATTTGCATTTGGTCAGCAATAATATCGGTTGAGTAACGATCATTACCCTGTTGATCTTGCCATTTACGTGTTTGTAATTTGCCTTCTATGTAGACCTCTGAGCCTTTTTTAAGATACTCGCCGGCTATTTCACCAAGACGATTAAACAAGGTTATTCTATGCCACTCAGTGCGCTCTTGGCGCTCACCGGTGCTCTTGTCTTTCCAATTTTCTGATGTTGCTACGCTGATGTTTGCAATCGCAGCGCCGTTATTCGAATAACGAACCTCTGGGTCGTTACCCAAATTACCAACGATAATCACTTTGTTTACACCTGCCATTTTTTGCTCCGCTTTGCTTATTTTTGCCCTTTCGAGCATTTAAATTTTGACTTTGTTCAGCGGTTGAATTCTAACGCGCATTCACTCTGCTGCAAAGCTTACCCGGTAAAAAAGAGAGTACAAAACAGGCACCACTAATAAAGTTAATAGTGTTGCGAAGCTTAATCCGAAGATAATACTAATCGCCATAGGCTTAAACATCGCGGTTCCGCCCCACACCAAAGGCATCATGCCTAACACGGTCGTTGCTGTGGCTAAGAAAATCGGCCGCAGTCGCTGTTTACAGGCATGCATAATGGCGTCTCGTGGTTCTTTATCAAGCTCGAAACGTTCAACATTGATACGATCTATCAACACAATGGCATTGTTAATGATGATTCCTGAAAGAGCAATAATCCCCAAAATAGTAAAAAATCCGAAAGACGACCCGGCAAAAATCAGCCCATTAATAACGCCAATCAGGCCTAAGGGAATGGTCACTAAGATTATAATCGGGCTACGAATCGAATTAAATTGTGACACTAACAGCATCAGTATCACTAACAAGGCGATTGGTAGCTTCGCCGCAATCGATGCGCCAGCATCACCCGACTCAGACGACTCGCCGCCTAGCTCATATTGATAGCCATCTGGCCATCGGCCCGATTCATTGCTAAGCAGTGGTTCGATTTCAGCGGTTACCTCAGCGGCGTTAAATTCAGGTTTAAGCTGCACTTTAAGCGATAACGTTTTAACCCGGTCTCGATGCTCAATCACACCCGCTTCAAAAACAAGCTTGACATCGGCCACTTGCCGAAGTGGCACGAAGTTTCCGGTCGACTGAGAATAGACACTAAGTCCATCTAACTTACTAATATCTTCGCGGTCGCTTACGTCAGCTCGTAAAATAATGGGAACTAAATCGTCATCGTCACGAAATTGCGATAGTTGCTGGCCCTGTAAGTTGGCGCGCAAAGAATAAGCCACATCTTCACTACTAACGCCGGCACGTTGCGCACGTTCTTGATTGACCTCAACCTTAAGTTTTTTACTCGGCAAGCCCCATGAGTTTTTGACCGATAACACCTTTGCATTCGAATACAAAATTTCCGTGACGGTATCGGCAATACGATATAGCTGGTCGACGTCGTCACCCTGAATTCGTACTACAATCGGGTAGCCCACTGGCGGACCATTCTCTAAGCGAGATATCTGTTTGGATAAGTCTGGTTGAGCCTTGGTAAGGTACGCCTCAATGCCATTAATGACCTCATCAACCACCTGCCCGTCTCGAGTATTGGCGATTAAGAATGCATTGGCCGGATTTTGATTAGGCGGGTTTATTGTCAATGCCAAACGTGGCCCGCCTTCACCGATAAAAGTCATCCTACTGCTCATAGGTGCTGGTATATCGCCATCAGCCTGGCCATATTCCCGCTTAATGAAACTATCCAAATCTTCCACCATTTTAGTAGTGGTTTCAATCGAAGTACCCAGAGGCATCTCTAGTTTAGCGGTAAAAACAGGGTCTTCAGAGGGTTCGATGAAAATCTGTGGAACGAACCTCATCAGCATTATCGATAATAAAAACACCACCACAATAGCACCGATGGATATAAGTCTATTGCGCAAAGACCAACTCAAACACCGGCTATATAGGGTGTACAAAGGGCCGTCTAGAGCATCTTCTACGGGCGGCCCTTGTGGTGATTTAATAGCCTTGACGGTGAGCAGTGGTAAAAAAGTCATGGCCAGAAACCATGAGACTAATAGTGCAATTGCGACCACGTAAAATATGTCGGAGGTATATTCACCAACCGCCGATTCAGCTAAACCAATTGGCATGAAGGCGGCAGCCGTGGTCAATGACGATACTAGCAATGGTGTCGCCAACTCCTTTCCCGACTCGACGGCGGCTTGCACCGCGCCGATTCCAGCATTACGTTTAACCAGTACAGATTCGACGATGACAATGGCGTTGTCGACCAACAAACCTAGCGAAATGATCAACGCCGCTAAAGAAATCTGATTGATGGTAATCGAAAACACCTGCATGAAGTAAAACGAAATCATCATGGTAAACGGAATCAGGGTGGCAACCACCAAGCCGGTACGCAGACCGAGAAAAATCAACATCACCGCCACCACAATCATCACTGACTGGCTTAAGCTAGTAACAAAGTTGTCGATGCTTACCTCGACTAAATCGGCTTGAAACCATATCTTTTCGATACTGATTCCCCATGGATACTTTCGCTCTAGCGCTGGCATCAATGCATCTAAACGAGCCCCTAATTTGAGAATATCACCGCCGTCGCGCATCGAAACGCCAATCGCCAAGGCTCTTTCGCCTTTAACTCTAGTCAGCTTACTGGGAGGGTCTTCGTAGGCCAAATAGACTTTTGCAATGTCGGATAGATACACTAAGCCAACGTTAGGAATCGATATCACAGTGCGACGAATGTCTTCAACACTTTCGAAGTTGCCGGTTGGCTCAAGGGTAATACGCTCAGTGCCACTGACAATACTACCGCCGGCTGAAACAATGTTGGCTCGGCTTAAAATTCCCGATAATTGGCGCGGCGACAGGCCGAGCTCATTTAGGATTGCACTCTTATAGTCAATAAAAACACGTTGTTGTTGCGCTCCATGGATTTTCACCTTGGCGACGTCTGGGTCTTTAAGCAGTTGATCGCGAATTTGGTCGGCGACATCTAATAGCTCAGCATAACTAAAGCCCTCGCCGGTAAGGCTATAGACACTGCCAAAAATATCGCCATATTCGTCGTTAACTTGAGGCGCTGGAACACCCTCTGGGAGCTCACTTTGTATATCGTCAACCTTGCGCCTAAGGTTATCGAAGATAGGCCGCATATCGGTATAGCGCTCCTGAAAGTTGACCTGAATAATCGAGATACCAGGAAGCGATTCGCTGGTGATAAAGTCTATCTCCGGCATCTCTTGTACTTTTTCTTCTATTTTTTTAGTGACTAACTGCTCGACACGTTCTGGGCTAGCACCCTCAAACCGAGTACTAATAACCGCCGTACGAATAGTAAAGCCAGGGTCTTGTTGTTTGGGCAGGCTAAAGAATGAGGAGATTCCAGTAATGAATAAAGCAAACACCAACACTAACAATGTTCGATTATTGTTAATGGCTATTTGAGTTAAATTCATATTCAATGCTCCGACTGTCTAAAAAGAAACCAGCATACCTTGGCGCACAAAGGAGACTCCAGCAACCACCACTCTATCACCCGTTAACAAGCCGGCCACGACTTCGATGCCACCAATTTGCAGCTCGCCTAAACTGACGGTTTTTTTGTCAATCGTACCTTCGGTTTCCATCTCATTATCAGTCAATGGCTTGACGACGTAAACAAACGCTCCCTCGGCTCCCTGCACCACGGCCGATAGCGGCAATAAATAGTCTGACTTTGAATCGGAGTTATTCTCAAACGAAACGGATGCGGCTAATCCAGGACGAATGCTGGGGCTATCGTTGTCATCAACTAATATTGTCACCGGAAAGGTAGAGCCTAGGCCGCTAGCGCCGACACCGACCTCGATAACCCTGCCAGAGAAATCAACATCAGCAATCGTATCAAACTTAATTTTGGCTGTTTTGCCATTGGCTAAATCACCGATCACACTCTCCGGAACGGCAATTTCAATTTCAAGCTCGTCACTGCAGTTGACACGGGCGACATCGGTGTTGGTTGAGACGTTTTCGTTGACTGATACCGAAATCGAGTCGACCACACAGTCGACATCAACGGTTAATTTTGTGTATGACAAATTCAACTCGGCCAATTGCAATGACTTTCGTGCGGCGCGCAATTGGGCCGCAACGGAGTCTGAGTTTGCCCGTGACGAATCCAAATCACCCAACGAGGCATTGTTATTGGCGTACAAGGCTCGGGTTCGCTGGTAGGCGGCGCGCGCATTTCGTGAAGCGGCCATACTTTGCTCAACTGTTGCCTGCGCTTGTTGTAGCTGCAAATCATAGGTTGAGGCATCTAAACTAGCGATCACCGTCCCCGCCTCGATACGATCCCCCACCTTAGCCGGAACTCGGTTAACGGTGCCACTGACTTTAAAACTTAAACGCGATTCTTGAGTAGAACGGCTAACGCCCGAAAACGTCTTTAAATGTGCGGTCACGTCATCGTTCACCACCACCGTTCGAACCGGTCTAACGATTATTTCTTCTTCATCTTCAGATTGTCCGCAAGCGGATAAACCAACGACGGCAATCAATAGACATAAGGGTAGGCGTGTGTTGATAACTCGCTTGCTAGTTGACAGTTTCATTTAAACCTACCTGAGTTGCAATTTCTTGACGTATTGTTTTCTTTTGCTGGTCGCTCATTAAAAACTCAAATGTGCCAATCGCGCGCTGCATTTCGATGCTCGCTCTAAAAAAGCCGATAGAAGCCTGAACTTCGGCCAAATTTGAGCTAATACTGGCATTTTGCGCATCGAGTAAATCGACCACCGGGACCGCGCCTTTACTATAGGCATCGGTTACCAGCGAGAGGCTTTTTGATGCCGCTGTAGCCGCGTTACTACTAAATTCAAGATTGAATAAAGAGGTAATTAAATTGTTCATGCTGGCTCTTAACGATTGCGAAATATTCTGCTTCAGCGTTGCTAGTTGGTTCTCCAACTGAGCCAACTCCAATCCAGCGCGTTTCTTTAATGCGCGAGTTTGACCGCCTTGGTAGAAAGGTATTCGTGCATTCAACATAAGCTGCCAGTCTCGACCGTCAACATCATTGCCCTGCGGTGAACTATTATCTAGATTTTCAGACAATTGCCCGGTCACACTCACTTCAGGCAACCAATTACGCCGCTTGAGTATTTTCAACTCTCGCTGCTTAGCCTCAATAATTACTTCTAATCGTTGAATTTCAGGTGTGCTATCAAACGACTTCCTTAAACCAAACTGATACATACGTTCAAAGGTATCGGTATTGTCCATCAATTTAAATATCTCGTCGATGCTGTAAACCATCGAGTTATTTAGATCTAAGGGCATTAGCTCCAATTCAGCGGCAATATCTCGGTTAATCACGCGATTAAGATTTTGCTTAGCGATTAGAACATTCGAAAAACTTTCGAATACCGCCGACTTACCGTTCGATACTTGAGTCTCCCAACGATATTGATCGGCCAACGATGACACCCCAATCGACACCCTATCCTTAGCAAGTTCAAGATTTTTTTCGGTGAAATCTAAATTCTCCTGCTGAATCGCCGCAACTGACTGCGACTGCAACACATCAGCCATAGCCAGACTGGCTTCACGTATGGTGTCTAACTGAGCTTGACGATATTCATACGTGCTAGCTTTAGCCAACAGTGATTGGATAGCGTAATTTCCAAACTGCCGGTCAGAGAAAAGTGTTTGGCTTAGTTGAATATTTACATCGGTAGACTCTTCGTTTGCGAAGCCCGACTGCACTAAGGGTGAGTCCTCTTTACGTTTTAGGTAGCTACCGTTGGCTGAAAGCTGGGGTAAGAATGCGCCCTTGGCAAAGGCTCGCTCATTTTCTTGTAGGTCAACATTATACGCAATGCCCTTCAATCTTAAGTTTTCGACCAGTGCTCGCTCGGTGATTTGCAGTAAATCGAGTCGGTCAGCTGCGTCACCCACGCCAAAGTTAACCACCTCTGCGTCAACCAGCACTTTGAAATCGATGGCGATGCCTAATTTTTTCGCGGTACGGCCGTTGATAGTAAGCATCTCTTTGGTTTCAACCAAAACCGGCTGCTGGCTTGCCGGCTCACCGAGCATCACGGCTTGCATATTCAGAGCATTTCGTCGCGCTGAAAACTGATATACCGATTGGTTTAAGGGGGTCGCCAGTAAGCCGTATTGAATCAAGTTCTCTTCTAAGTAACTAAAGGTCGGCAAACCTCGGTTGGTCAACTCAGCTATAAGACCTGGCAGCATGTCACGCGGATAACGTGGAATGTAGCCGATCATCACCGCATCTACATCAGTCGGGATTCGGTCTAGCAAATTGTGGTCTTCTCCGTCATGGGGAACCATTTGCAATCGAAGATCCTCACCGGCTTGCAAGCGCTCCAGTAATATCGGTGGCAGCACCCGGAACAGCACCTCATCGCCGATAATCGCAATATTCTCGAAACGCACAACCTCACGCAGTTTTTCAACAGTTTCAACAAACTCAGAGCTATAACTTAGGTAACTCAAGTTTTTCTTATTTGAGATGCCGTTATCGCCCACCGTGGCTTTGAACGGCGCCTGCGCTAATTCGCGCTCTATTACCAACGGCAGAAAAGTTGGCTTAGCGAACGTCGGCCGTTTCACCACCACTTGATTGGCCGCAACCCCCATCACTAGCAACATGTCTACTTTTGGATTCTGATAAATCGCATTGAGCTGACGATTAAAGTCACCCGATGACCAATCAATTTTATAATCAATGAACCTTAAATCGAAGTCTGCCGCCGTAAGCGTCTCTAGCTCATTGATATGCCTTTGCCGCAGACCATACTCTTCGCTAGTCTTCGCGTCCTCAAGCAAGGCAATGGTAATTTGGGGCTTGGTCTGCGCTACAGCCCTAGCAGACACTAAAGCAAGGTTCAACAGTAGCGCAACGTTCAGTGTGAGTAAAAGCGTTAACAGCTTAGTTAAGATGAAGCAATGAGCCCTACTCGACGCTAGTTTTGATATTGTGATCATAAGACAAATGTAGCATGCGGTTAATACCGAGTAATTAAGATTTGATTCGCAATCTACGACACAATAATCTTATCTAATGCATGATGATCTAGGCGCGTCTTATCAACCTTAAGATAAGCAGTCGCTTCGCCTTCGATGATGATCACCTCTTCAACGCCAGTTATCGCCTCGAGCATAGCTTGACAATCAAGGCCCGCTGCGTGATCAACATTAACCACCAAACTATCTAGTAGGCGAAACTTGGGGGCACTGAAAACCATCCAAAGCCAAATCAACAAGGCCATTGCGCAAACGATAAATACCGCCGAAACGCCTAGCTTACCGTAAAGCATACCACCGATAAACCCACCAAAAAAGACGCCCAAGAATTGAAAAGTATTGTAGACGCCCATCGCTGAGCCCTTCGATGCCGCTGGGGCTAACCTTGAAACGAGTGACGGCAACATAGCCTCTAATAGGTTGAAACCCCAAAAGAAGAAGAACATGCATACCGTCAACGCCATGACACTGCTCGGCCCATTGATCAGAAGTAACTGAGCAAACAACAAAATACAGATAGCGGCAAAGAAAACTCGTCCCAATTGATTCTGCCGTGCCGACAGAATAATCATCGGCACCATAAAGACAATTGAGCCGAATAACGCTGGAATATAGATATGCCAATGATCGCGCGTTTCTAAACCGAGACGCTCTAACATGATTATCGGCACCACGACAAACATCGCGGTTAACACGAAATGTAAAATGAAAATGCCACAGTCCAAACGAATCAATTGAGGATTTCTTAATAGTTCCAACATTCTGCTCGGAACCGCTCGTACCTCAAGATTTCGGGTCTGCACTGGGGTAGGCACTACTTTAACGATTAGCAGCATCGAGCCGACAGCAAGTATGGCCGTCATAATGAACAAACCTTGCACACCAATAAAAGATTCTAGCAACGGCGAGGCAATCAAGGCCAGTAGAAATGCCAGGCCAATAGTCATACCGATCATGGCCATGGCTTTAGTTCGTTGGCTTTCACGAGTCAAATCACTGGTTAGCGCAAGTACCGCAGCAGCGATCGCACCAGCACCTTGTAGCGCGTGGCCAACAACCACGCCTTCGATGGTGGTTGAGAAAGCCGCCACTAAGCTACCGAAGATGAACACCGACAAACCGAATAAAATCACCGGTTTACGCCCGAATTTATCCGACATAATTCCAAACGGTATTAGAAAAATAGCTTGAGTGATTCCGTAAACCCCAAGGGCAATGCCCATCATCATAGGCGATGCGTTAAGTTGCTCGGCGTAGATAGACAAAACCGGCAATATCAGGAATAAACCAAACATACGAAGGCCGTAGACCGATGCCAGAGCGCTTATTGAGCGTCGTTCTAAACGATTTAAACCAGATTTATTCAGCGCAGATGCTTTCACTAACTAATAACCAAAAACTATTTATCAAAAAGAAGCTAACGCAACTAGGGTAGCTAGCGTTAAAACTCGGATTGGAGCCAAAAAATGATATCGCTTTGACATCGAGCCACGTATATTAACAGGTTGTTAAGTCGGCAGATACCGCTTTAAACAGCGGCAATTAATCGACGCATTCCCCCACACATATTCATTAATAAAAGAATCAATCGTGTTAGAAAAAATCACCATTCGCGGCGCCCGAACTCATAATCTCAAAAGCATTGACTTAGAACTGCCAAGAGAAAAACTTATTGTCATCACTGGCTTGTCAGGCTCAGGCAAGTCATCGCTTGCGTTCGACACTATTTACGCCGAAG
>JAESTB010000385.1 GCA_016763815.1 Arenicella sp. | reverse complement strand
GAATAGAAATGAATTTTGAATCTCTGAGAGCTAAAACTAATTCTCTAAATGGAAGGGTGGCTTCTGTCATGCTTGCATTTAGTGCACTACTTACACTGATACTAACCCATACATCTGTGCCTTTAACACCTCTTAGAATATGTGCAATTACTGTCGCAACAATTGCGGTATGGGCTTTCGTAGATGAAATGGGAATACGTAAGCCACTAAATAGAGCCGGTTTTGTCTGTTTCACGATAGCGGTTTTATGCAAAGTGCAAATATCTCTCGGTATGGAACAAAGTCTCGTGGGGAGGTATATGCTTCTATATACCGCTTTTCTTTTAATGTCCGTGCTTTTTTGGTCTGTGGCGTTTCTGCATCGGAAAAAGCAACTTAAAATTGTAGGTGCTGTGGGTTTGGCAGCAGCCATCGCTCCCTTGGCGGCAATTCTAATAGGCCATATTGCTGTAGGTTATGGGGCCATACTTGGTGTGGGTACAATATTATCAGCATCAAGTGGTTCGATCGTTCAAGATACTGGCTTTGTAGTAGTCGTGGAACGTATATTCGGCCTGTGGGCTTACGTTGCAGCGTTCCTTTTGTGGAGAGGGTATATCATAAGCTCAGAACAACTAAAAAATGCCTAACAAGAAACCTGCAGCGGACAGATTGGCGTTATACATATCTGTGCGATGGCGATGATTAAACCTACAGTGACTAGCCGAGTACCCAAGCTTTCTCCGTTAGAACAACTTCGCGAGAATCGAGCGAGAAAGGATAATGATTCAATCTTGTTTAATTTAAACGTAATATGGGGTTCAAGATTAGTCTTCGATCTCCTTCTCGTCATCCCGGCTATACTTCTACTAAGTAGGGGTTATAGATCAAGACAGTTCCGATCAAGAATTTGAATGGGTTTTTATAAGTGTTTTCCTAGCCCTAGAGTCGGTTTTTATATTGGCCTTTTTTTATAGAAAGAAGTGGTGCAAAACCGCACTTAATTTATTCTCAGCGGTATCACTTTTGAATTATCCAATTGGAACATTTTTCTCGGTTTACCATTATTTCAATATTGGCAAAAAAGAGTTTAAAGAATAAATGTAGAAGTTTAAAAACTCACGCACACTGCGTGTGCTTGGACGCGCAGAAAACGCGCATCCGTTTTAAAGGCGTTAGCGAAATGACGGTTAAGCAAACTACTGTCATTTTGACCGACGACACGAGTGGAAAGATCTCAATGCATGATCAGTGTCTTTTCAATTATGTTTGAATTTTAAAATCCTTCAAGGGGCGCCGCTCGCAGAGCTAGCCCGAACCATGAGCCGCCTAAAGGCATAACGATAATTATGCTTGGAGCATAATTAAACTGCCGCAGGCAGCCCCGCAGGGGTGAGTATCAGGACGATACGAATAAAAAAATGAACGCCCGCCACGGCAGTGGCAAACCAGATACGGATTCCATCTATATTCCCAAATGAAAAATTCATTCGAAAAGTATCATCTTGAGATACCCTCAAGGGGCACCTAGTCTCTCGGCTTCGCACAAGATGACGAATATGGTGAGTTAGCAAAGCCTCCTCAGAGCTTAAGCCCAAACAACCGTCTCTCTCTGACCTTCCAAAGTAGGCAAATATTTCTCTTCCAACTCAGCACGCTTAACCTTCATGGTCGGAGTGAGTAAGCCATTCTCAATAGTCCAGGTTTCATCAACAATTCGAATGCCACCAACAACCTCGTGCTTCTCAATTACACCGTTCACTTCAGTCACCGTCGCCACCAAGCTATCTTCAATCTCTTTTTTGCTCATGCTCAACGCGACTTCTTTAGATAAAACGATAACCACCATAGCGGTCGGCAAACCACTGCCCATAACACATAACTGCTCAATCAAAACATTGCTACCTAGTTTCGACTCGATAGGCACCGGGGCGACGTACTTGCCCTTGCCTGATTTGAAAATGTCTTTTATTCGACCGGTGATGGTTAGATAACCTTCGGCATCCATATCGGCCTTGTCGCCGGTTCGAAAGTAGCCGTCATCAGTTAATGACTCGGCCGTGACTTCAGGGCTTTTATAA
This sequence comes from Arenicella sp., assembly GCA_016763815.1. Lineage (GTDB taxonomy): Bacteria > Pseudomonadota > Gammaproteobacteria > Arenicellales > Arenicellaceae > Arenicella. Next base: position 4,901 of record JAESTB010000385.1, on the reverse strand, counting down.
TATTCTCGAAAAACGGCGGGTCCTTTAATAAGTACTTCACCGGCGTCCGAAATTTTAACGTCAAAGCCTTGAACCGCCTTGCCAATAGTGCCAAGTTTGCTAAGAGTAAACGGATGTTGAGTGGTCGCCAAACCCATCGTTTCACTCATGCCCCAGCCCTCAGAGATATCGGTACCGAGCTTATGATACCAATCTAAGATTGACGGTGATATCGGAGCCGAGCCACTGCCATATGCCTTGGTGTTATCAAACCCAAGTTTCGATTTGATTTTATTCTTTATAACTCCTCGTACAATCGGTATCCTCAGCAAGATACTTAATTTACGTTGAGGAATGCTCGCTAATACTTGCGATTGAAATTTTACCCATAAGCGTGGCACCGAGAGAAACGCTGTAGTCTGTGCGCTGCGTAAGTCTCTTATAAACGTGTCTAAGCTTTCATTGAAGGTGACGGTCGCACCGCCGTACAAGCTATTGTATTCAACTAACCCGCGTTCAGTAACATGGGCGAGCGGTAAGTACGACAAGTAACGCTCATCTTCACCGGTGCCAAGGGCGTGCACGCTTACTGCGGCTGAGAAACAAATGTTTTCGTAGCTGATGACAACGCCCTTCGGATTGCCTGTTGAACCCGAGGTGTATACCAGCGAGAACATATCATCTAGAGCTGGCTGATTGATCTTGTCGTCCGCGAGGGGCTCATTCTTTGCTATTAATTCAGCCATTGTATGCCGACATTTCACTTCGCAGATCGACATGCTGATCGATATCAGAGATTCAGGAATCGACGCTTGAGCAACTTCGGCTTTAGCAACATTACCAACGATGATGGCTTTGGCAGAGCTATGTTCGAGCACGTAGCTAATAATTTTTTCACCAGCGGTAGCATAAATCGGTGTTGGCACTAGGCCGGCGGCGACTAAAGCGTAATCGGCAATGAACCAGTCAGCGCAATTATTAGCCAATATCGCCACGCGATCACCTTTCTGTAACCCCAAACCGATTAAGCCTTGCGCTAAGCGAAGAGTTTGCTGGTAAGCCTCGGCCCACGTGGTTTCGGCGTATCCACCATTTACTGGTTGGCGCAGGTATACCTTATTCGGGCTTTCTTTAACTCGACGCGTAAACATCTCTATTGGCATTACATTTTGATTCGGGATCATTTTCTTCTTTCTCCTTTATAGCAGCGGCATCCGACTACTCATAAATCTTTTATTTAGATTATTTTCAAGGTTTTCATTTAAAATTCAGCAATTAATCTATTCTTTATTAGTCGCTAACATACTGTCCAAGAGTACCTTTTAGATTGAATACTGGCAAACCATTTTGCTCGCAAAATAGCGGCATGATATGGCTAAGGGCGCATATGCATTATTCATCTAGATGATTGTCGAAGACTCGCCATTCATCAACACTTCATTGAGACAAAGTCTGCTAAACTATTTTTAATAGACGGATAATCGAGCAATACAAACACATGAAAAAATTAAGAACCCCAGATAGTCAATTCGAAAATTTGCCTGGTTACGATTTCGAACCCCATTATCTTGAAGTAGATGATGGTGCCGGAGGACGTTTGAGAATTCACTATCTTGATGAGGGCGATAGCAACGGGCAAACGGTATTATTGATGCATGGTGAACCTTCATGGTCATACTTATACCGCAAGATGATACCTGGCTTGCTTGAGGCCGGCTTCCATGTGGTCGCGCCTGATTTGCCTGGCTTTGGTCGATCGGATAAACCTGCAGAACGCGGTGACTACACGTATCAAAATCACGTTGACTGGATGACACGCTGGTTAATCGCTTCAGATCTATCCAGCGTTGTGTTGTTTTGTCAGGATTGGGGCGGGCTGATTGGCTTGCGTTTGGTCGCGGAACACAGCGAACTCTTTAGCGGCGTAGTCGCGGGTAACACTTTCTTACCGACGGGTGACGTTGACCCAGGAGAGGCATTCATTAACTGGCAGAACTACTCACAGACAGTCGTTGAGTTTCCGGTCGGCAATATTATCGATGGAGCAACCGAAACTGATCTCAGCGATGACGTAATAGCGGCCTATAACGCACCGTATCCTGATGAAACTTATAAAGCAGGGGCGCGACAGTTTCCACTATTGGTGCCGACCAAACCAGACGACCCGGCCGCCGCTCCGAATCGCGCCGCATGGCAAACATTATCGACATTAACCATGCCTTTTTTAACAGCGTTCAGTGATAAAGACCCAGTGACAGCGGGTGGCGACAAAGGGTTTCAGAAAATGATACCTGGCACAAAGGGCCAAAAGCACGTGACAATTAAAGGCGGTGGACACTTCTTACAAGAAGATAAAGGCGAGGAACTTGTAAAGGTTATCATCGGTTTCATTAATGACAATAATCTAAAAGGCTGAGCAATGGCAAAGAAACAAGCTAAGAAGCAGTACGACGTGGTTGTTTGGGGTGCAACTGGCTTCACCGGAAAATGGGTGGCTAAGCACCTTTTTGATCATTATTCTAACGGCGGTTTAAAATGGGCGATTGCCGGAAGAAACGCCGATAAGTTGAATGACGTACGTGATTTTATCGGCGACAGCTCTTCAAACATTGACGGCCTGATTGCGGATAGCGAAGATGAAACCTCATTGCTAGAACTAGTACAAAGCACTAAGGTTATAATCAGCACCGTAGGGCCATATGCCTACTATGGTTCGTTGTTAGTTAAGCTCTGCGCTGAATCGGGCACTCATTATGTCGATTTGTGCGGCGAGGTGCCGTGGATGCGTGAAATGATCGACGCACATCAAGAGTCAGCCAAAAAAAGCGGTGCCAAGATCGTGCATAGTTGTGGCTTCGATTCAGTGCCATCGGATATGGGGGTTTTCTTTGTCCAACAACAAGCCTCTAAGGCATTTTCCAAGCCACTAACCAGCGTGCGCTACCAGCTGATTAAAGCCAAAGGTGGCGTTAGCGGAGGAACTATTGCCAGTATGATGAATATTGTTAAACTGGCGGTAAAAGATAAATCAGTTCGTAAGCTGTTGGCCAATCCCTATGCATTGAACCCAGACCCAAGCTTTAAAGGTCCCGACAAAGGCGACCAGATGAGTGCAAAGTTTAGTAAGGTGATTGATAAGTGGACTGCGCCGTTCGTGATGGCGGGTATTAATACTCGAATAGTTCGTCGTTCGAACGCGCTTTTAGACCACTCTTATGGCAAAAACTTTCGATATTCTGAGGTGATGGTCACCGGTAAGGGCGTCAGAGGATACGCTTCGGCCAAAGCTATTTCTGGTGGGGTCAAAGCAATGATGGTGACCAGTGTAACCGGGTTAGGAAGGAGGTTTCTCGGCCTATTTTTACCTGCTCAAGGAGACGGCCCGAAAGTCGATCCTTTAAATCCTGGCTTCTATCATATTCAATTTAACGGTCAGAGCGAGAATGGAGATCAGTTAGTGACTAAGTTATTAGGTGATGGCGACCCAGGTTATGGCTCGACTTCAAAGATGCTTGCCGAATCGGCCGTCTGTTTAGCCTTAGATTCATTAACCACCGGCGGCGGTTTCTGGACGCCTGCAAGCGCGCTTGGTGATGCCTACTTGAAGCGATTACAAGATAAGGGAGGCCTTAGTTTTGCCGTTGTCTCCTAATTAGAGCGTCTTAATTAGTGCCGCTTGATGTTTCTTAAGGTTTTATGACGCATTAAATTAAGTCCTGCGGCATCGGTTAACGATTTTTCCGTGGTCGGTAATCGAGCCTACATTGGCTTAGTCAGTAGCCCGCAATTATAGATAGTTATGCGTCGGCGAAAGGCGCCAACAAGGCCCGATACCAGTCAAGTTGCTTAACACGGTGATCCTGCTGTAACTTGATTAAATGAGTCGGGCTTAGATGATCTGCCCATGGCATATCGAGGCTCTCCCAGCGGTGGGCCAGTTTTTTGCCGGGTTCAACCCGTGCCATCATTATCTGAGCGACTGGTCTTTGCATTACGAGGTCCTCATGGCCTAGGCCTTCGCCTATGGTCAACTGGCGTAGCCCCTGAAAATCGAGCTCTGCGCAATGATGTACGTGACCAGTACAAAATTGTAGAAACCCCCAGTTCGCGAGACTGCTTTGCCAACCAGTCAATTGCGCCAATGCCCCCGATTTCATGATCATCATGCGGTCGCGGATCTTTCAATGGGCGGTGAGTGAACAGCACTTGCTCGCCAATAAAGGATGTTGCCGCGCCCAAGGAACTAAATAACTTACCTCTGTGTCCAGACTGTTTCGGCCAAAAGTCAGCGGCGCTATCGACATTAATAAATCGTGTGCCGGCCAGCTCAAAGGCGTGATTCATTGGGCCTATCTGCTTTAGTAACTTGTCATAAATCAAGCCATTGTGGTGAAAGTCATGGTTGCCGATAGTAACCTAGCACGGTAGCTCGGCGTCGTTAAATTGCCTAATAGCGGCGTCATATTCGCCGTCACTGTAATTAAAGTCGCTCAAATGTACGAGAAATTGAGCGCCTAGCTCGACCGCGCGTTTAAGAGTCCATGCTAATTCGGAGCCGCCTCCCGTGTCGCCCATTACGGCAAACTCAAAGCCGTCATCAACGGGCACTGTCCAATTGAGCGTCAGGCTTTGATCAGTATCTGACTGAATCGAAATTTGTCGGCTTGTTCCATCCACCTGTTGGTCTACGGTGCCTTTATAGGCTTGGCCAATACCGATAATGGCATTATTCGCGATGTTGGTAATCTTGAATGACGAGCTACCCTTGGCAACCTGAGCTGTTACCGATGGCTCAGGTGCAATCGCTCGTAGTGTCGTATCGTCAACCGCAATCAAGTCTTTAAGAGTCAGATTCAGTAGCGCTGTCGTAAGCGTCGAGTCCGCGGCCTTGTGCTCGAAAGAAAGTCGAGGGTACCCGCAAG
>JAESTB010000384.1 GCA_016763815.1 Arenicella sp. | reverse complement strand
CTTTAAGTCTTAGCGATTCACCGGCAAAAAATTTAAAGATTTGGCCTGCTCTTGCCGCTTCGCCAATGCCTTCCGCTAAGCTTTTACCTTCTTCGCGCGCTAGTAGCTGGCCAAGTTCTTGGCTACGAGCGAGTATCTCTGTGCCAATTGCGTCTAATGCATCAAATCGGGATTGAATGTTGCTCGTTGCCCATTCTGGAAATGCGGAATGAGCTGCATTGACAGCTGAACTTGCTTGGTTAGTGTCCGCTAATGCGTACTCTCCGATAACATCGTTAGTGTCTGCCGGATTGATATTTTTGATTGTTGTCGATGATTCAAGCCACTGACCACCGATGAAGTTTTTGTGTACTGACATATGCATGTTCCGAAAAGCCGATATAGACGCGAATGGTATGGCGATAGGCATTAGTTGTCTTTGCAACTACTTGATCGAAAACTTCTTTTTTTGCACATTATTAACGTTATCGGAGATTTATGGCTCAGGAAGAGTCCATGCATCTAAGGTGAAACACTTAATAGGTGATTGAACGTATCTTTTACTATGCTGTGTTAGTTCCCTCCCCATCCGCGGAACTCGTTATTCTCCACTACACTTTATTGACGGGCGAGCACGTCTAGAAGTTGCTACTCCTGAGTTGCGCTTTTCGACCTCAGTAGAGAATCGTGTACGGATGACTTTTGGTGCTTTTTATAGCGACAAAGTGTTAAAAGAACAGAACTATCTTTGGCAGCCCCCTTCGATTATGACTGGAGTACAAATGAAAAAGTCCGAAGGAAATGATTTCCCTCGGACTTTAGGTGCTACTTACTTAAACTAATTATTGTGAATCAACTCTCAATGCCATGCCTGTTTGTTGTCCGGCAACACTGATGAATCGATAACCTTGTGCTGGGTTATTAACCGTGATTAGCTCAGCGTTTGCATTATTAAACCCTCGTTGGTCATAGTTAGCCGCAGAAGCCCACGTGGAAGCTTTGTAGTAAACATCGCCATCACCCGTGCCGTGATCAGACTGGATGGTCATTGTACTAATCCCTGCGGGCACTAAGATAAAGTAGTACTGAATACTATTAGCATTCGCGCCATTGGGTACGCAGATAGTGTTGCCACTAGTGAGGTTCTGCTCAGTCGTAGGCCCTTGCGTTGCACACGCGTCTGCTATCGTGCTTGGATCATCATTTCTGACAGTCACCGTTGCGGTGGCTGTATCTGTTCCACCCAAATTATCGGTAACAGTTAAGGTCGAGATGTAAGACCCAATAGCGCTATAACTGTGCACGGGATTAGCCGATGCACTGCTACTACCGTCGCCAAAATTCCAGCTATAAGCGGCAATCGAGCCATCTGGATCAACCGAACCACTACTACTGAAACTGATATTCGCATTTACTGCACCAGCGTATGGGCCATTTACATTTGCAGTAGGCAATTGATTACCACCTCCAGCAATACTGACATTATAGTCTTCAACTTCACCAGAACCGATACTTCCGCAAGAAGAAGTTGCGGCAGAACCGTACTTCATCGCAATACGCATACGCGTATTGCTTACACCAGCCGCCGAAGTTGGCACATTTAATGTAGCATTAATTGCAGAAGTGCTACTTTGACCGTTTAACAACTGCTCGCCAGGATCCGTGAAAACTCCGTTCTTATTAAAGTCGACCCAAATTGACCAAAATTCGTTATAGTTGCCCCTTGTTCCTGGGGTGAATGTTGCTGCGTTGTTTCCAGTCGTCAAATTGGCCGTATGACTGTTGCTGTAGTCGGTGTAATTAGCGTTGCCAGAGATGTTATTCAGCCCGCCAATAGAAACACCGGCAATCCACTCAAAATCACCACCTCCTGTGGCAGTGCAGTAGGTTAGTCCTCCGCCAACGCCAGTTATCACCGCTGATGCTGCGTCGGTAGCACTAAGCCCTTCATTGTCTGTCACAGTTAAACTGACATTATAAGTGCCAGCAGCAGCGTAGGTATGACTAGGGTTTGCATTTGAACTCGTAGCGCCATCACCAAAATTCCAACTATAGGTAGAAATATTGCCATCCGTATCCGCAGAACCAGAACTACTAAAATTAACTGCATTGGTAGTTGAGCCTGTATACGGGCCATTTGCCTGTGCTACCGGCGCTTGGTTATTTGATTCACCTGTACGAATATGAATATAGCTGGTGTTATTAGTTTCCTCCCATTCAGATACTGAGCCTGCATTATCAACAATAACGCCAATATAGTAATTGGTGTTCGCCTGTAGATTGGCAGGAATGGTCACATTTCTCTTTAAAGTATCTGGCGTATTACGTGTAATTGTGACGTTATCTGTGCCAATGAGCGTATCAGTATTTGTAATCGTCGCATTAGTCGAAATGTAGTAACCAAGCTGAACCGACTGTGAACTACTACCGTTATTCTCCAGTGTTATTTCATACTGGATTTGTTGCCCTAAATCGACATCATGACGCATTTCACAATAGCTTCTGGTGCAACTCGATTCAACCTTTGTTGCACTTAAAGCAGCGCCACTGCTATTAAAAAGCCGGTTACGTTTGTGACTGCTGTATTGTCCAGAGGTGCCATCATATCTCCACGCTGTAACAGACAGATCTTGACGAGTACTGCTGCCGTAAAGCGCGATCAATCCATTTGTAGCATCTTCGCCTAAGTAAGATCGCAAGGAGGTCTCACCGGTGGTATTCAAGAACGTGTAGTCACTACCCATAATATTGTAATAACGATTCTCATGGGCGAGACCTAGCGTATGGCCAATTTCATGAATGGCGGTTGTTTCGAATGTCCGTTTTTCTAATCCATAACCTCGAAAATCGGTTTTTACATTCATGTTGTCGCCGTAGCCACCATTAGGAATGTTATTATCAAAGGTAATATCCGTTTCGACTGTTCTGCCACAGCTATCGGTAATCGTATACGCGGTTGCTGAAGTAGACGCATTAATCCACCACACTTCGCTCTCACCATTGCCGATAGCAACATCGAGCTCGTTGTCCAACCTGACGAAAGCCGTGAAGTTCATCGGTGATTCATTAACTCGGTCAAGAGCCACCTGGAAAGAATTAAACCATTTTGCAGAGTTGCCAGTAAACCCTGTTGGATTGGCGTTAAATGTCATACTGGACGCGGGCCACTTTTTAGTCGCACCACAGGTGTCCGTCAAATATTTATAGGCCATTGCCGGACTACTCGCCAAGCTAAGTATGGCGACAACGCCTAATTGTTTTGCTATTTTTTTAAGTTTCATGATTGTTCCTCTCGTTGTAAATATGAAGTCAGGTGTGCTCAGTCGTTATCTGAAGTACTAGTATCAAGAAGTGGATTACCTCCATTATTCTTGAGCTGCTCTACTTCCAATTGATCAAACTGACTTCCTTCCAGCGTTAGGACTTCATGTTTGGCTGTTACGTTACTTTGAGACGTTGAGGTGTTTGCGTTAATCTCTTGAGGCGCTGTACTCGCTCGGGTAAGTGCGCTATATGCCTTAAAAGGTACATCCTTTATACGATTAAAACTATTGGGGTTAATACTCTTTGCTTGTGCAGTCTTACTCTGTGATGAAGACGCTTTATTTAGGCTCTTTAGGTACGCTACAAAGTTGGCTACATTCGAGTCCGTCGAATTAGATTTACTCTTTACTGCGGTTGAAGAAACAAAATTAACCTGACCCTCATCATCTACCAGCACGGCAGACTCATTTGCGGCGACTACCTTGCCACCTTCGATAGCGAAACGACCTTTTTCACAGTCAACAAAGTCACACCCTGTATCGATGGATTGTTGCACCATTAAAATAGATTCCTCTCCAAGTTTCACCTCGGGAGAATTTGAGGCTGTTAGCTTGTTTCCATTTGGAAAGTGTCCGCCAACAAATTTCAGGGTGATGGTGTCATTAAAATACTGCCCTGTGATTACTTCGTGAACCTGATACGTAACAAAGGTATAAGGAATCTGCTCAACTGATAGTTGTTCACTGATATCAATCAATTTACCTCGAAAAATCAGTTCAGACTGAACAACTAAATTTTTCAAGTATGACTCGTGATCTGGATTCTGAATGGAATTACTTGCAGCATAACTTGTTGAAGTCACAGTACTGCCGAGCAATAGTGACATCAAAAGCAATCTGCCTGATCGTGTAAAATTTCTATTTCGTTTCATATGTCTAAGTCTCCGTTAACATTGTTTACAACACTTTATTGACAATCACTTAGCTGAACTTCTGGTGATTGATACCGTTAAAAATTATTTAATGTTTCAAGTAATATTTGAACTTCAAGTGCCATATTTACTAAGAAAAGAGGCGGTTATATTTATGTGGAAAACATGCAACATTTTCGCAGTTCGATCGAACACTTGATTGAAAAACTCTACCTAGTTAAAAAGCT
>JAESTB010000383.1 GCA_016763815.1 Arenicella sp. | reverse complement strand
GATATGGCTTGGATGATTATGAAAAATAATCCGGTTGAAGTTGTTATTGGTCCGATCGAAACCTATCAAGATGCGCTTTACGGCTACCGCGCAGCCTTTGAAACTTTTGTTTTGATTAAAGATCGAGCCTGGAGCGACCGATTGTCTCGGTTCGTAAAGTACATGCCAGAGTTACAACAAGGTTTGCCGGTGGGTGACAAATATAAAGCGGAAGTGCCTGGCTCCGATGCCGATCTAAACGCTTACGATATGGCCTACTGCGCAGGTGATTGTAATTCTGGCGCCAAGACAATTGCGATCAATCTGCCGAATGACGAGGTTGTGCAATTAGCTAAGGGTACTCGACGCTTACAAATTAAGAATGCAATGCGGGCTAAGTTCGACAAGATTTTACAGCCGATCTCCGATCAGCTAATCGCGCAAGATCAGCTTAAGTATATTACCTTCGATGCCTTCTTTGCTAACACCATGTTTCACGAAGTGGCACATGGTCTCGGTATTAAAAACACCTTAGATGGTAACGGTACTGTTAGACAATCACTCAAGGAGCACTCATCGGCATTAGAAGAGGGCAAGGCTGATATTTTAGGTTTGTACATGATTCAGAAAATGCGCGAAAAAGGTGAGATCGAAGAAGGCGAGCTGATGGATAACTACGTTACATTCTTAGCCGGTATTTTTCGCTCAGTCCGTTTTGGTGCTAGCAGTGCTCACGGCCGCGCAAACATGATTAGGTTTAATTACTTTAGCCAAGCAGGTGCGTTTAGTCGCGATTCGGAAACCGGCACCTACCGAGTTAAGGTAGCCGAATTTGAACAAGCGGTTAAAGATCTGAGTCGAGACTTGCTGGTGTTGCAAGGCAACGGCGATTATGAGCTTGTAAGCTCGTTTGTTAGGGAACAAGGCAATGTAAGCGTGCAACTTCAAGCCGACCTAGACCGTTTAGGAGCCGCGAATATTCCGGTTGATATCGTCTATAGACAAGGGCGTGGTGTTTTAGGTTTGTAGCAAGCCTTGGCACTCAGTTTGAGAGTGTCGCAGGGCGCGTCACTTTCAAATTGCGAGTATCCACAGGTGAAAAGTAACTAGGTCATCGTCATCGAACAATACATCAGCCCTTGGTTGCGTGAGCATCAGCAATATGCACTTCTTGCTGTGCCGGCAATCGCCTTTCTTGAAGCTTTTGTTGGCGTCGGTTTGTTTATCTCTGGATTTATATTACTGTTGGTCTGTACGATCTTGTATACCGAGCAAATAGCCACTCTTCAGCAAATCTTGCCTCTGGCCTTTTGCGGAGCAATATTGAGCGACCATTGTGGCTTTTACATCGGCCGCTTAACAGGGCGCAGCTTTCACCGGACTCAATTCGCTAGTAGGCGTAGTGATCTATTTGAAAAGGCGCAAGCAAGTATTGTTAAATATGGAGGTTGGGCTATTCTTTTCGGCCGCTTCATGACCCCGATTAGGAGTTTCGTGCCACTGATAACCGGGGGCAGTGGTATGCCCGCGTTAAAGTACTCCCTTTACGATTTATTGGCGTGCACTTTATGGACACTTGCTTTGGGTGCACTGGTAACGGGTTTAGATAAGCTTTGGTTTTAGCGTTAGCTTTTGCTCCGGTTTTAGTTATGACTTGGCGTTGCGTTCACTAATTGGCAACGACCAACCATAAATTAGCGCCATTGAGGGCACAACAAAAGCGCAAACCCCTCCCAATAGTAACGACAATTCTTCACCAGCACCGAGCGCAACACCAACACAATAAGCGACGGCACCAACCATCGCTGCGGTTGCGTAAATTTCTCGCTTTAGTATTAGAGGTATTTCGTTACACACCACATCCCTTAGAATTCCGCCGACCACGGCGGTCACTACGCCTAAGGTCACCGCTAATACCGGGTCGCCAGTCAGAGCTAATGCTTTTGAAGCGCCTAAGACACAAAACAGTGATAGACCAATCGCATCGGCCCATTCAAGTACTGTGTAGCGTTGGCCTATGCGCACCGATACTAAAAACGTGATCACCGCCGCTGCCACGGCAACTAATATGTACGCCGATTGCTCAACCCAAAACACCGACGTATTGAGTATCAAGTCGCGCACTGTGCCTCCACCAACCGCGGGAAGTACCGCCAGCACCATATAGCCAAAAATGTCCATTTGCTTACGGGCAGCGGCGAGGGCACCGCTTAACGCAAAGACGAATACGCCAAGTAAGTCGGCGATGAATAATATTGGTATATCCATGAATATTTGGTGTTATTTAGTGAGGTCTCTAATAGTTATCGAGTTAGTAGCGGGTCATCTTAACGCTATAGTAGTGCGCTCGATTTCTACGTGTGCGTGATATCGAAAGTGGAAAATTAACGCGGTGATTAATTGAGTGGGCATATTTGAGCTCTAGTTGTTAATTGAAGCGTTAAGGTTTCAATTTTAACATAGAGATTCAGTCTGCTGAAAAGCGTGTCGCGATAGCGCTATTGTTTTTCTATCGATAGCGATATAATCAAGACGCTCTACAGGGAAAGCTGGTGAAAGTCCGGCACTGTCGCGCAACGGTGTTAACCAAACAAATATTATTGTTCTGGTTTCAGTCCGATTGCCTGTTGAGTGAAGTGACACCTCGCGTCAAGGTAATTGGGAATATTAAAACTCGCTGCTCAATCATTTTCATTATAAATGATAAGGCGATTATTTTTTCTACTCACTCTTCAATTGGCCGTGAGCTGTTAAACCAACGGCATTTACCTGCCTAATCCTACGAAGAGGTAACATGAAAGAAAATATACCAGAGTCGTCCGCGCAGACGGGGAGACGCATCAAAGACCTACAAGATCCAATCGATGACAACTTGCCACCAGAGGTCGACGTGTTGAATGCTCTTGCACTTCGTGTTGAGCATGCCGACGGGCAGTTAACTAAGTTCGATATTGTTAAGATTACCAATGCATTGGAGCAATCTACGCTCGCTATCGGGCGCGTACTCGATGATGAAACTCAGGGTTTTATTAATGAATTGTGCTCGCAGGTAGTTCAAGCGCTGACGGATGATATGTCTGAGTCTGAAATCATTGAAGTGGATGATATTGATCTTCAAGTTGAAATGACATTGATGCTTAATCAGCAAGCCGAGTTAGCCAAGGCTTACATTCAGCGACACGCGTTACGTTGTTAAAAAGTTCCCTTATTAAGTCGTTGCTTCTATTGATAGACGATAAACAGTTTGCTGTTTGTTTACCTGGTGGTTACGTTACTATGTTATCAAATACTCCATTT
>JAESTB010000382.1 GCA_016763815.1 Arenicella sp. | reverse complement strand
TCTATCTCTATATTGCCGGTGAATAAGTTCACGTAGGCAATATTTCGTATTCCTTGAAGAACGGATTGGGGATAGAGCTCCCTAATTATCCACCTCAACAGTTGGGGGCCGCGGTGGTTCGCGATAACATATTATTTGCTGGCGTGAAACTCGGAGCTGACCCAAGTGATGAGAACCGTTTCTTGATGCGATCAGGCATGGAGATTTACGATATTGGTATCTGGGAAAATCCGATTCGGGTTGCACAGATGCGTACCGATAAAGGCGTGACCGGTATCGCCCCGATAGACAATGTCGCTTATTTAGCAAATGGTGCTGATGGCTTGGCGGTGGTTAATATTACTAATCTAGCTAATCCCCTAATGATTAAAAATTATCCGGTGCCAGGTCATAGTGCTACTGATGTCGATTTTAATTCACAACTACAAACCTTAGCATTATCAGTTGCGGATCATCTTGGTTCTGGTTTTGTGCGGTTTTACGATTTAAGCGATGATTTTCTGAGTCCTCCGCAGGGTTTCAATACTATTGTTTTTAATGACGGCGATTTATTAGGGCAACCGGTTGATATTCAGTGGCTGGGTAGTGAACTTTATGTGTTACTAAAACGCGAAACAGATCTTTATCTCGCTATATTTGATGACTTGCCTAGTCAGACTCATCGAGTGCAGAAGGTTGACCGAGGTGTTGCCTCAAGTATCACCAATGCGTCAATGCACGTACAGTTTGGCCAGGTCGCTATTACTACTGATAATGAAATGCTGGTTCTTCAGGATAATCAGCAAGGTAGCTATGAAACAATTTACTGGACAGCCATCCAAATCCCAGGCGCTGAGTTATTTGCAAATGTTGGTGGTAGTTTCGTAGCAACGCAAGGCGGTGTAATTGACACTCCGAGCCCAGCGTTGGTGATCTCTGAGATTAGACCAACATCAGGTTCAACAATTTCGAAAAATGAATCTATTCGTATACGATTTAATGACCTAATTAATACTGATGAAACCATCGTCTCAAGTGCGATCGTATTAAAAGATGCTGATGGGGCAATAATTCCAAGCAGCCATTTTCAGATTGAAGCGACAAATACCTTGGTTGGAGCGCTCATAGAAATACGCTTTACTGAGCAGAATAATTATTATGGCGACCTAACGCTTAATGTTGGCACTGAAATAAGAGCATTGAACGGCACCAATCTGCTGCAAGCGGTAACGGTCAATTACTCACTGAGCAACGGAAATCGACCAAGCATCGATCAAATAAGTAGGCTTGTTGATGGACAGGCTAGCCAACACTTTTTCCACGCAGATGGACTTGAGTTAGCCATTTTGAGTGGTCGTGATTTTGGGGCTATAGCCGGCGACATTAAGATCTGGATCGGTGAGACTGAAATATCAAGTGATGCTATAAACTCCGTTCAAGACGATGAAATTGAGTTTACAGTTCCCAATCTTTTCTTGCCAAATGACGTACTCACTTTACCCATTACCGTACAACGCGGTGAATTGAAGGTGATTAAGCACGGTGCCGTTGTTATATTGCCAACAGTCAAGATTGCGGACATTAGTCCTACTCGTGGGCCCCCACAGGGTGGTAATAGTGTCAGTCTCTATGGCAGTGGTTTCAGTCACTCCACAGTGGTGAAGTTTGCACAAGTCACGGCCGGAGGAATGGAGGTAGTCAATAGTGGTCATATTCGAGTCACGGCACCGTCAGGTAGTTTTGGTTTTGCACACGTTACGGCCGAAAATACGCAATTTATAAATGAAAATGCAATTTCACCAATAGACTACTTCTACTCAGCAAACCCTAGCGGCTATGTTGATCTTGAGGCGGATAAACCAAGTCCGATTTCATCGATTCATTTAGGCGATCAAATTGTCTACGCCGTAACTGGTGGACGTTATAAGGTAATCGGCCGGGAATCAGGAAGAGTCGAGAAAACGCTAAGTTCCAATGTGGCCCGATTAATAGTCGCTGACGTTTCGGATCCAGTTCGCCCACAAATCATTGAAAAGGAATTTTCGACTGAGCTATTGAGCTACCATATCGATGTAACTGGTGGGCTTTCACCAAAAGGATTCGTTGCATTGGTTGGCAATGGTGTCAATTTGTATGCAATAGGCGCAAGTTCTCTCTATCACTTCGACACCACACTTCCTGCCGCCCCCGTGTTACTCAATACTATTCAGCTTGAAGGTTCAGCAAGAGACATAGTGGTTGATAATGACTTGCTATATTTGTCGGATAGTAGAGGCGTGCATATATATCAATTAACGCAACAACGCCAAATCCGTAAATTACGGACTATATCAAGCACGGAATTAAGAGGCACCACTGATAAATTATCATTAAACGGTGATCGGCTTTGGGCCACTATGCCTAACTCACGGCGCATCGTAGAAATTGAGTTAATGTCAGGTAATTATGAGGTGGTTCGCGACATTCCCGCCACCGCACTAAATGGCAGTCGATTTAAACCACGAGACATTTTAAACAGTGGTAACTTATTGTTTATTGCCACTGGCAGCCTCGGTAGCGTAGAACTGTTTGTACTTGACGACAATTCGGCTACGGCGGTAGCGTCGTTAAATCTAGCGTATTTGGTACGCAATGGTGATATTTACGCGGGTCAATTGGAGTTGAAAGGACAGACTCTGTATGTGGCCAGCGGTCAAGGTGATCTACAGTTATTCGATGTGTCAGCTTGGCTTGAGGGGCAATACAACATTAACGTTGACCTGTTAAATTATTTCTCAGTGCTTGGAGATGCTCAAACCTTCGCATTTCATCCGCAGGCGATTTACGTTGGCAGTGCCTTTCCATATCAGGACGGTGAAGCTACTGAAAATCCCCTAGAGTCACCTCAATCGGCTACTCACTTGGGAGGGCGTTTAAATACCGTTGTCAACGATATGCTCACTATAATTGAGCAAATTCCGCAACCAGAGCAAGTGATCTCTGTTGATGACGAGATTGAATTACAATTTAATCGTCACCTTAACTTTGCACAGGTTCGTGACAACGGCGACCAATTATTAGTAGTGACTTTAAATGGTGCTAAAGTTGAGGGCTACGTTTCATTAAAAACAAACTCCTATGGTTCACGGCTAATATTTAGGCCCAGCCTGCCATGGCTAGATGACACTCGATATCGAGTTACCTTATCCGCTGCTATTCAAGACAATACTGGGGTAGGGCTAGCACATAGGCACAGCTTCCGTTTTATTACCGAAGATAATACCGCGCCCACCATCGAACAAATTAGACCCGCATTTGCGAGTTGGCGTGGTGGTGAGATTATGACTATCGTGGGTGAGAACCTTTCATTCGATAGCACCATTCAATTGGGTGGTGTCGTGGTCAGTCCTACTGAGTACACCAGCGTTACTGAAAACAAACTTAGCTTCCGCTTACCCGCTCTGGAAAATTCACCAGCGGATAATCTAGTGATGGGTATTGAAGTTCATAATGGCAATCTTAAAGCCAGTAAAAGGGCGGCATTTACGTATATAGCTGATGCGCAAATTACTGATATCGGCTCGTATGATCCGCTCGAAGACGTTTTCGATCCACAATCAAATAGTTTTAAATTTGGTGGTCATAACACGGTTGCTATTAGCGGAGTTGGCTTTAGCGAATTAACTAGAATCTATATCAATGGCGTGTTGGCTGAGAACGTAGTTTTGATTGGGCCAAACCTTATTAGCTTTACCCTACCGGGTAATATGTTGGGTGATATTACTATTAGTATTAGCAATAGTGATGATCCAAACGATAGGGCTATCAATGGTCAGTTGAAGATCGAACTTGTGGCGTCCTTACAGCGCTCTGCGGTTAAGGCGCTGCATAGGCACAATTCATTATTGGTGCTTATTGATAACAACAGCGTGGCTGGTCAAGACGCTTGGCGATTGACTACCACAGCCGAAGTTGAGCTTCCACAAACATTATCTAGCGGCTTGGTTAGAGGCAACGTTATTGATATTGCTGTCAATGATCAATATATGGTTTTCCTGACTGAAAACGTGACGCGTCAGATACACGTATTCGATATCACTAATATCTATGCGCCCGAACTAGTCAATAGTTTTAATAATCCGGCGAGTGAGCCAATCGATGCGATCACTCTGTCAGGCAATGTGTTGCTTGGTTCAGGCGCCGAGAAGCTTTATAGCACTTATGTGTTGGGCGACAATATTGAAGTACATAGCTTTTCTGAGCCTGTGCTCGATATTGCTTACGACCAAGACGGTGCCTATATCCTATTTGATACACGGGTAGATTTTTATGCCATACCGGGCCTCAATTCGGTCTCGCATAGTTATACCCATACCGTTACCGCCGCAACTGAATTAGTGGTAGACGCACAACGTTTGGCAATCCGATCTAACGCTGAAATTGAAATTTTAGATACCTTTACTCTTAAATACGCTAGTACTGAGCCGTTGATTGGTAAGGCATTTATTAATCACCAAAGCGCTGATTTTAATGGCGAATTGCTTGCATTAAGACTTAATACAAGCGACAGCATTGTGCGCTTTTATGATATGAACAAAGTGGGTCAAGAATTAGAGCTTGCAAGCCTTGTAGACATAACAACGACCAATAATGACGTGATTATCCAAAGGGCATTCAGCGCGAATCTATATGAATGGATAGAAAATTCAAACTACTTAAATGTAGTTCTACCGTTTAATAATGTGTGGCAAGTCAAACCAAACGAAATTAATTCCCAAGCAGAAATAATCTCATTGTCGATCACTGGTGCCGACAATAACTGGCGCAAAGCGGTCATCGACGTTATCCCTGACAGTCAGAGTCAAGCCTTACCTGGATTTAATCGCTCCTTAGGCGATCAACTTCTATTCGAAGTACTGGGTGCTAACTACGAGTTAGGAGAAAGTTACGAAATTAGTTTAGCGGTTAATCCTGAGCAAAGTATTATTGGCGCCGAGGTGGAAATCGATCTGCCATGGCATCTAAAAACGACTGCATTATTTGAAAGTTCTAACCCTTCTTTGAGTGCCATATCGCCAAGCAATAGCATCACTGATAGATTGGTCGACTACCAAGTTATAGGTCAGCAATTGCAGGCAATTAGCGATGTTAGTTTGGGTGAAATATCAACGTTAGATGGTGATTTCGATACCAATACAATGGGAACCTTATTGCAATTCGAAGCTTCTTTATCCACGCCAGGTTACAAAACCTTACAGCTCGACCAAGGTTCGTTGAGTAATGTTGCAACCTTGCCTGCCGCTGTACTTATTTCCCAAGCGATCGATGTAAGTGCTATTGCTACTAATAACGCGATGGGCGATCACTTACTTAGTGATAGCGGTGGCAACAAAATTACAATTGCTGGCTTAGGCTTAAATGGCGACCTTCGTGTCCATTTGATTTTGTTCGACTCTGGTGTTTCTATATCCACTCAAAACCAGCTGGCATATCGTTTCGACAACGGCCGCATTATCATTAACAATTCACCGAAGGTGATTCCAGGCAAGCAATATCAATTAGTGATTGTTCGTGAGCAAACCTCTGAACAAATCGAATTGCTAGGCAGTCACTTATTAGATGCTATAGATGATACACGTCCGAAAATCGCTAAAATTGCCCACAAAGAAGCGATAACTTACTTCGATAATAGCAAGCCACTAACCCTAAGCTTTAACGAAGCTGTTTCTGGCACTGGCTTTAGTATTATCAAGCAATTCAAAGACTATAGTGACAGTGATGACCTAGATATATCTGATCGCTTTGAGTTAGTTAATATTGCCGATTCGACCCTAGTGTTGCGTCTCAAACAAGGAGAAGTGATTGATGAC
>JAESTB010000381.1 GCA_016763815.1 Arenicella sp. | reverse complement strand
TTTGGCTATGTCAAATTCGCATCGCTTATTTTTTGCTCAGCTTTGCCTCATAGCGTTACTGCTATGGGGGCAAGTCGCTGTTGCGCAACATGAGACAGACCATTCTTGGCACGATGCAACAGAGTTATGTCAAGTTTTTAGCAGCGCAGATCATGCCAAGGCCGCGTTAGTCGCCCCGCAAATCAGCATCGCTCACTCTGGCGTCGGAAAAGACACTAGCGAAATTGTAGCGTCGTTAGCTGAGAGTCGGGTTGCCAGACAATCGGCACGTGGCCCACCCCAAACAACAATCTAATAAGTTCAACGTCTGATGGCGGTTAGCCTTGCTTGCTACTCGCTGATTAGTCACCCCTCTTACTTAGTTACATTACGATGGCGAATGTTTTGCTGTCAGGTTGTTGTTGTGAAAAAATATCTTAATCTTTCTATTGTTTGCTTGAGTGCAAACCTAATTATTTCTACTCATGCGTCTGCCGAAATTAAAGGCACGGCGGCGCTTGAAGAGGTTGTGGTACGTGCGCACCTTTTGTCTGACCAGGGTCTATCTCAATCGACTGACGTTTTGTCCGGAGATGAGTTGTTTGAGCAGTTGCAAGGGTCGTTAGGTGAAACTCTTGCCAATGTGCCCGGAGTCCGCAATGCTAGTTTCGGTGGGGCTGTAGGTCGGCCAGTCATTCATGGATTGGGAGGCGCGCGTGTAAAAACCACTGAGGATCGGATAGACAGCCTAGATGTGTCGGTTACCAGTGCCGATCACGCCGTGACAGTTGAACCATTTATCGCTAATAGAATTACCATTCTAAAGGGTGCGAGCACACTACTATATGGCTCAGGAGCAATTGGCGGAGTAGTCGATACTGAGACTGGCCGAATACCTAAAAGGCTTCCCGAGGCATCACTGACAGGCCGAGCAGAAGCTCGATTTGCTGATAATGCCGACGCAGAAACTTTGGCAATACGGTTAGATGGAAAAACCACTGAATCGATAGCTTGGCATTTAGATGCGTTTTCAAAACAAGCTGATGACTATGAAATATCGGCGCCGGCAGACTCTGGCGAGCAGGGCGGCGCGTCAACATTAGAAGGCAGCCGCTACGATGTCAGCGGAGGTGCTTTCGGCGCAAGTTTTATCGGTGAGGCCGGTTTTATCGGCCTGTCTATCAGTACGCTCGATGCAAACTATGGCTTAGTTGGTCCCCATGCAGAGCACGAGGAGCATGACGGCGACACAGGTGATCATGCTGACGGTCATGACCAAGAAAGTTTTGAACAAGACGAGGAACAACCTGGTGTTATCGAGCTAGAGCAAACTCGTATCGATTTGGAAGCGGAGCGTATAGCGCCATTTTCAGGGATCGAAAAAATCAATTTCCGACTCGGAATCAACGATTATCAACATAGTGAAATTGAGGGCAATGGCGAGCTTGGGACGGTATTCGATAATCGAGCCTGGGAGGGGCGTATAGAAGTCAGCCATCTGCCGATTGCAAGCTTTAAAGGCGCCTTTGGTCTACAGCTTAATGGTCGCGAGTTCAGCGCCCTCGGTGAAGAAGCGTTCGTTCCACCGGTTGACTCTGATAGTGCGGGTCTATTCTGGGTTGGCGAGCGAGAGTTCGATAAATGGTCGTTAGAGACGGGCGTGCGACTCGATCGCGTCGAGCATTCGCCATCACCAGTCGGCCTTGCGAATGTCGACTTCTCTACGCTAAGTAGCTCCTTGGGAGCTGTGATCCCCGCGTCAGAGTCACTTTCATGGTCGGCCTTGTTAGACTACACAGAACGGGCCCCGGCGATTGAGGAGCTGTACTCTAATGGCGCGCACCTAGCCACTCAAACATTTGAAATCGGCGATACCAATTTGCAAAAAGAGTCAGCGTTAGGTTTGAGTTTTAGCGCCCATTACCATACCGACTTAGTCGACCTTAATGCGACCATTTATGCGACTCAGTTCGATGACTTTATATATCAGACCAACACCGGTGATATCGAGGACGACCTTCCTGTGCTGAGATATCAGCAAGGCGACGCCGATTTTGTCGGCATTGATTTTGAGGTGGCTTTTCATTTATCGAAGTTTTTAGGCGGAGACCTAGATTTAACGGCAACATTCGATAGTGTCTCAGCGGATGTTAAGTCGCGGGCCAGTGGCGAGCAATCGCTACCCCGAATTCCGGCTGACAGTCAGAGTTTGGGTGTCAGTTGGGACAATGACGTTTGGCGAGCAAAACTGAATTTTAAGCAGGTTTCGTCGCAAACTGATGTGGCCAATTTTGAGTTAACAACTGATTCATACACCGACCTAACATTGACCATTAATCGGCGCATTGGTTTGGCTGTTGGTGACGTTGATTTATTCATCCATGGCCGCAATCTTGGTGATCAAGAACAGCGCCAGCATACGTCCTTTGTTAAAGATTTCGCACCGGCCCCAGGTCGTAGAATAGAAGTCGGTGCTCGCTTCCAGGTTTAGCCCTCGTTAGCTAAATCGGCAGAGCTATCGGTGGCCGTGGCCTAAGAGGCATAAATTGCCTAAGTGGTCGCCGATAGTCCGATTTTAACTGAGCCTTCTTAAGCTTCGGCGCATTAATGAGTTGCTCGGCAAAAGAATAATGGCATTACCGAGAAGCACTAATGCGAAGCCAATGAAGGTTATTGGTCCCTGTAAAGTCTTCGAATATACGGCTTAGAACCCCCGCCACAACGGCAAACCGAGCTATCACATAACTGGCTTTTTCGGGGATCATGTCGTTGAGTAAAACATAGTCGGTTGCAAAGGCGGTTACGGTTCTGAGAATAGCCAGATATGGGTCTGTCGGATAATGATTTGCGTCAGTAGAAAGTGGGAATTTGAGGCTAGTTTTTCGAGAATTTACGACGTAATGGTTGTTTCATTGCTCGAAAATTATCGGAAAAATAGACCAAAGTGGTACTTTCGCACTAGCAAATTTCATTATCCGACAGACGCGATATAGTAGTGGTCGATATACGACGGTTGCATTGAAAAGCCGAATTGAGCGTCGCTCATCAGCACCAGCACACTTAATATTATCGATTCGTAAAGCACCCCCCACGCATTAACGGCAAAAATATTCATCTTCGCTCTTGAGTTGCGTGCGCTGGCCATCTTTCCTAACGATGCAAGCATGGCAGCGGTAATAACCAGCACTAATCGCTATGCCGAGGTCTCACTAAAATTGAACATCGCCAAAACTAAAATAAAGAAGTGATTCGTGCGGAAAAGGCATAGGTACTTTGGCCCAAAGGCCGTACCCCTAGATTAGTACTTGCGGGTATCATAAATCGATAAGCGACCGAAGCGTCACGTTTACCTGGCCCCATTGAAATTCAATCGTCAAGCAAGTCGAGCCCTCGATTCAAACGGGAGCGATGTATTGCCGCGTGTTTTTCATGATCAGAGCGTTGCCGGCTTTCGTTTTCGGATTTGCGCTTAGTGTAGTGCATTACTGTTTCGAGACCTTAGCATGACTCGGCGAAAGAGTGAAAACGCCTGTAACCGTTTTATTTGGGTTGAAACTTCTCCACTGGCTGGTTGAAACTTCTCCACAAGCGGGTTGAAACTCACCCAGTAGCGCGGTCGGTTCTTTAGGTATCGCCAAATAGTGGGCTAAAAAAATAAAAGAGTAATAATGTTCGAGATTCGACGCTCTGCACTTTAATCATTGAATGCCTTTCGAGTAGAATACTGATCATTATTTTTTAACCACATCTGGCGATAGTAAAACTCGTGATAGGCAAACTCTTTATTATTTCAGCCCCCTCTGGCGCGGGCAAAACCAGCCTGGCTCGAGCACTTATCGTAAATGCAGCTAATGCAAAAATGTCAGTCTCGCATACTACCCGGCCTCGTCGTGCTGGCGAAGTTGACGGAGTTGACTATTTTTTTGTTAGTAAGGCTCAGTTTTTATGCATGGTCGACGAGAGCATTTTTCTAGAATATGCCGAGGTGTATGGTAATTACTACGGGACTTCTCGGAATGCGGTGGAACAAATGTTGGCCCAAGGCATCAACGTTTTATTAGACATCGACTGGCAAGGAGCCCGTTTGGTGCGTAAGCAAATGCCTCAGGCGATTAGTATTTCTATTCTGCCTCCCTCAATAGTAGAGCTTGAGCGCAGGTTACGCCGTCGCGGCAGCGATACTGAGGATGTTATTAAAAGCCGTATGCGTCAGGCTTTAGATGAGATGCGGCATAGTGATGAATCCGATTTTCGGGTTCTAAACGACGATTTTAACCTGGCTTGAAACGATTTAACGCTGATACTTAGCGGTGAAAGTGATAGACTGCGGCCCCTTACCGTGAATCTCGCTAGTCTATTGACAGGCTCGCAAGATCAAAAATAGGCAAATACCTGTTTTGTTAGTGCCTAAAGTCGCTACACGGCAATCCCATTTTAATTAATTGAACATATTGAGGAGTTAGTAATGGCTCGAGTAACTGTCGAAGACTGCTTAACTAATGTAGATAACCGCTTTCAACTTGTATTGGTCGCCACTAAACGTGCGCGTCAAATCTCTCAAGGCTCGGAGCCGTTTATCGATGCTGAAAATGATAAACCAACCGTAGTGGCTTTGCGCGAGATCGCTGAAGGCTTGGTCACTCGCGATATCTTAAATGAAGCCGTTGAAGAAGAGATTTTTGAGGTTTTAGAAGCTGAAGGTGCTGACGCTGTGGAAGGCGAAAGTGAATCTTCAGAACTAGATGCATTGACCGCTGCATTACAAGCCGAGCTTGCTAGCAGCAGCGAAGCATCATAGTAATTTTCTTGCGGTTTTCCGCGAGACAAAAAGCTGAGACTGTTGCGTTTCGACGTTGTTAGTCTCGGCTTTTTACTTCTAAGCTGGCTAGAAAATCACATGCTAAATGAGATGATACGCTCGGGTCAGAGAACCATTAAGCTACGGATCTTGTAGTGAGCACTACTATCCCGCATCGGCGTAGGTTCTTTACGCCATCGCCTGAGAAAGCCATTCGTGCCGTCTGCAAAGGAAGGTTAGCCGCGTACCTGTCTGCTGAAGCGATTGAGGACGTTTATCGTGCATTTCGCTTTGCCGAGCAAGGCCATCGAGGCCAAACCCGTAAATCTGGCGAGCAGTACATACACCACCCTATCGAAGTTGCCGATACACTGGCTGAGCTGAAAATGGATTCGCGTACCTTAATGGCGGCGTTATTGCATGATGTTATTGAAGACACCTCGGCTACCAAGAAAGAGATATTAGACACGTTTGGTGAAGATGTGGCGTTGTTGGTTGATGGTGTTAGTAAGATCGGTCAAATTAAATTTGATACTAAAGAACAAGCCGAAGCCGAAAACTTTCGAAAGATGTTGATGGCCATGTCAGAAGACGTGCGAGTTATGATCATCAAATTAGCTGATCGCCTGCATAATATGCGAACGCTCAGTAGTATGGAGCCTAGTAAGCAAAAGCGCATTTCAAAACAAACACTCGAGATTTACGCGCCGATTGCTGAACGTTTGGGGTTGTACCATTGGGCTCGTGAGTTGCAAGACTTGTGTTTTTCGTATTTGCATCCGCAACGTCATCGGGCTATCACCAAGGCGATTGAACAACGCCAAGGTAATCGAAAATTGGTGGTCGAGAAGCTCAAGGGCTCGTTAGAACAAACCTTAAGTAGCTCTAATCTAGAAGAATTTAAGGTCAAAGGACGGCAAAAAAGTGTCTTCAGCATTTATAAAAAAATGCAGAAAAAGAAGCGCTCATTCGATGAGTTATTTGACATTTATGGCTTTAGAATTATTGTTAAGTCGATTGACGAGTGCTATCGAGTATTGGGGATTATACATAACACCTATAAACCGATTCCGGGCCGCTTTGCGGACTATGTCGCAATCCCTAAAGCGAACGGCTATCAGAGTTTGCACACCGTGGTATTTGGTCCGCTAGGTGATAATATTGAGGTGCAAATTCGAACCCAGCACATGGACCAAATTGCCGAAGCCGGAGTTGCCGCACATTGGATCTATAAGTCGGATGGGTCAAACCATGACAGCTCTAATCATTTGGCGCGTCAATGGCTATTAGATTTACTCGATCCTGCGCATCAGACTCAGAATGCCGTCGAGTTTCTTGAGCACCTGAAGATGGATTTGTATCCCGATGAGGTTTACGTTTTTACTCCGCGAGGTGATATCAAAAAGATGCCTCGCGGCTCGACTGCATTGGATTTTGCCTATGCAGTACACACAGGTGTCGGCACCCATTGCACCGGAGCGCGAATCAATAAATCCTTGGTATCGTTGCCGACAGTGCTGCATAACGGCGATAGTGTCGAAATCATTACTTCGAAAAATTCATGGCCGACCACGTCATGGTTGAACTATGTAGTCACAGCAAAAGCACGAACTCAAATTCGTAACTATTTGAAGGCGCAAACCCAAGAAGATGCACTGCGACTTGGCAAGCGTTTGCTAGCTGGGGCGACTAAGCAGCGCTTGTTCGGGCGACGTAAGATTCCGGCTAGGGTTAGAACCGCATTGCTTGAAGAGTTTCATCTCGAAACCTGGTCTGAGCTATTAATTGATATCGGCCTTGGAAAGCGTATTCCAGATTTAGTCGCTAGACAGATTGCACAATTAACCGATGATCGAGTTGAGGGCAAGGTTGTTGGCCAACAAGCATTGGTCATCAAGGGTTCTGAAGGAATAATGGTAACCTATTCAAAGTGCTGTAGCCCCGTTCCCGGAGATTCAATTGTCGGCATATTAACCTTCGGTCACGGTTTGGCGGTTCACGTTTTTGACTGCCCGAATTTATCTGAGTTGAGAAAGCAGCCGGAGAATTTTTTGTTGGTTGATTGGGACGAAGCTATCGATCAAAATTTTCAAGCTCGCCTGCACGTTAAGCTGCATCATATTACCGGTGCTTTCGCCGAAGTTGCTACGGCGATCGCCGCCAATAGCTCGAACATCAACCATGTTGATCTGCATGAGGGATCTGATAGTGTCCGGCAGATTGATTTTGTAGTCGATGTTAAAAACCGTCTTCACCTATCGAGAATTATGCGAGCGATCTACCGCTTGCCGTCTGTCAGCAAGGTAATGCGTCAAAAAGGCTAGTGTTAAATCAGATATGCTGCGGTCTCATATTGTTTAAACGGTTAAGCAATGCCAAAATGACAGCATGACTAAAAAAATAATTAATACCGACAAAGCACCGGCCGCGATCGGGGCTTATTCTCAAGCCGTTAAAGTGGCAAATACAGTTTACATTTCAGGCCAGATTCCTTTGGATCCGGCCAAAATGGCGATGGTTAGCAATGTGTTTATTGACCAAGCACATCAGGTGTTTGCCAATTTGACCGCCGTTTCGCAAGCCGCCGGTGGTAATTTAAATGACGCGGTAAAGCTGACGATTTACGTCACCGATTTGGCTAACTTTCCGATACTCAATGAGGTTATGGCCGAGTATCTACAGCAACCATTTCCGGCACGAGCAACCGTTCAAGTGTCAGCATTGCCATTGGGGGCTTTGGTCGAGATTGACGCGGTATTGTGTTTACCTTAACGCATGATTGTTAAAACATGATTCTCAACCTAGGGTCGATTGCCTTGGTCACAAAAGGAGTTTGACAATGAGCAAAGACAAAGCCGAGCATAAGGCCAATAGAATCCAAGCCAAAGCATTAGCGCAAAAATCGGTCACAAGCCTTGCCGGTGTTGGACCACAGATGGCGCTAAAGCTGGCTAAGGTTCACGTGCATACGGCTCAAGATGTGCTGTTTCACTTGCCGCACCGATACGAAGACCGAACCACGGTGACCGACCTAGGTGCTTTGCGGCCTAACTTATCAACAGTGGTTATCGCTCAAATTGATTTGGCACAAGTGGTGTTTGGGCGACGGCGCAGCTTGTTAGTGTGTATTAGTGACGGCACCGGTTCGCTAGCCATTCGGCTGTTTTACTTTAACCGCTCGCAGGAAAAAAGCTTTCAGCGGGGCTTGTGGGTCAAGTGCTTTGGCGAGGTTAGGCTGGGCGCTAAGGGCTATGAAATGATTCACCCTGAATATCGGGTCAGTCAAAGCGAGCCAGAAGGTGGTTTAGATACGACATTAACACCGGTCTATCCGACCACCGAAGGTGTTAGCCAAGCACTGTGGCGCAAAATCACTGACCAAGCACTGCAAAACGAACTGCCTAAGTTGCAAGAGCTGGTCGACAGCGATTGTTTGCCGAACGAAATGCAGGGAGTCTACCAGTCATCGAGTTTGCAACATGCTATTCATGCTCTGCATCGCCCGAGTGTTGGTGTTGACTTAAACAATATGCAGCAAGCGACTAGTAGCGCGCATCAACGCTTAATTTTGGAAGAACTGATTGCTCACCATTTCAGTTTGCGAAAATCGCGTGATGCTCGGGCACATGAATTAGCGCCGGTATTGGAAAAAGACCCAATAAAGGCTCAATCATTTTTACATAACTTAGGCTTCACATTAACCGGGGCTCAACGTCGAGTGTGTGCTGAAGTTGAGTCAGACCTATCACGATCATCACCGACCATGCGCTTAATTCAAGGTGACGTAGGCTCTGGAAAAACTGTGGTTGCGGCGTTCGCTATGCTACAAGCCGCTTGCTCTGGCGTTCAATGCGTCTTGATGGCGCCAACTGAACTATTAGCCGACCAGCATTATATAACCCTCGGTAAGTGGTTTGGAGAGCTCGGTATAGACGTCGGTTGGTTGGCCAGCAAAACACCGGCGAAACAGAAGCGCGAGACCTTAGAGCGACTAGCCGCAGGTGATTTATTAGTGGCTGTGGGAACTCATGCATTGATCCAAGACGCGGTAAATTATAAACATTTAGGTTTGGTGGTGATCGACGAGCAGCATCGTTTTGGGGTTGAACAACGTCTCGCGCTACGATCTAAAACGCCCGCAGGCCAAGTGCCTCATCAGCTAGTGATGACCGCTACCCCCATTCCACGAACCTTAGCGATGACATTCTATGCCGATCTAGAGGTATCGAGTATCGACGAATTGCCACCTGGCAGAAAGCTTGTCGAGACAGTTGTAATGCCGGCCCAAAGTAAACGAGCTGAGGTTATTCAACGAGTAAAAGCAGCCTGTACCGCGGGTCGTCAAGTCTACTGGGTGTGTCCGTTGATTGACGAATCTGAAGCACTTGAAGCTCAAGCCGCAACATTAACGGAACAAGAACTCAAAGATACATTAACGGGGTTGCGCGTTGGTTTAGTGCATGGTCGGTTAAAGCCGAAAGAAAAAGAAGGCGTAATGAAAGACTTTCGCAATGGTGATATCGACTTATTAGTAGCCACTACTGTGATCGAAGTAGGGGTCGATGTGCCAAACGCCAGTTTGATGATCATTGAGAACGCTGAACGTATGGGCTTGGCTCAGCTTCACCAACTGCGTGGTAGAGTGGGCCGAGGCAGTGAGCAATCGTTCTGCATCCTACTGTACCAAATGCCGCTCAGCCAGCATGCTAAGTTGCGTTTAAAAATCTTACGAGAGACTAATGATGGCTTTGTGATAGCGCAGAAAGACTTAGAGATTCGTGGCGCCGGCGAACTGCTTGGCACGCGGCAAACCGGCAGTATCACCTTTAAAGTGGCCGACCTGATTCGCGACCAGCATTTGTTGCCGTTTATTGATGAAAGTGCGACTAAGTTAGCGGCTAAAACACCGCAGTTAATCGAGCCGTTGATAGATAGATGGATTGGCAGCAAAGAAGAGTACGTCAATGCTTAAGCACATTAACTGACGATTCCGTGCGACTCGTTAAACCGCTACTATGCGCACCGCGATTAGGTAAACCTCAAACCAACAACCCTAAATATGGCAAGTCATTTTAAACTTATAAACGATATCCCACATTACTTGGCTTTGATGCGCTTCGAAAAGCCAATAGGGTCATTGCTGCTATTATGGCCTACCTTATGGGCGCTGTGGATTGCATCGGCTGGCCATCCATCGGCGAGCTATGTTTGGATATTTTCCTTAGGCGTATTCGTAATGCGCTCAGCCGGTTGCGTAATCAACGACTACGCCGACCGAGACATAGATCAGGGCGTCGACCGAACTCAGTCTCGGCCGTTAGCCAGTGGCGCTCTGACATCTAAGAACGCGTTAATTTTGTTTTGTTTGCTCGGATTAATTGCCATTGGCTTGCTATTACTACTTCCAATGCGAGTCTGGCCATGGGCAATACCGGCTGCGGTGTTAACCATCGTCTACCCGTTCATGAAACGCTTTATTCAAGCCCCCCAGTTGATATTAGGCTTAGCATTCTCCTTTGCCATACCGATGGTGTACGTGGCCTACGACCGAGCTTTCGATGCCGTTTTTTGGATCATGTTCATCGCCAACGTATGTTGGGTGATTATGTTCGACACTCAGTATGCTATGGCCGATCGAGAAGACGACTTACAAATAGGTGTTAAATCAACCGCTATCTGGTTCGGCCGATTCGATATTTTGATAATCGCGATTCTACAAACCGTGTGTATCTGCGCGATGATGCTGGTCATGATTTTGCTGCATCTCTCTCATAGTTTCATGCTCAGTGTTTGTATCGTAGCGGCTATGTTTATGTATCAACAATGGTTGATTCGCGAACGCCAACCTGAGCCATGTTTCCAAGCGTTTTTGAATAACGGTTGGGTTGGTGCAGTGGTTTGGTTTGGTTTGCTGACAGCGTTTTAGCAAGTTGTTAACCTATTTTGGTATTGCAACTAGGATATCGTGTAGCACTCGCCAGTTTGAATCTGCTTGATGAAGACGTGCCGTATTTTTGCCAAGTAAGAATGATAAGCCTTCAAATTACAATCGCTTTGGATAACGGAGACTGATCGCCGTAAGGCAGGTCGTTACTGTAAGGTTGCTAGTCGCTGAATTCGCGGGTTGTCAGAGTTAGACGCTAGCTCTCTTGCCAGATCTGCGGCCCCAGAACTCGCGTTGGAACTTAATAAACCTCTTATGAAGATCATTTGGTCCTGATTTCGATTTAATTTCGTATAGGCTTGTCGAAGTGTTTGCAAGTCATCAATAGTCGAGGCTAAGTTAATTGCGAAGTTTCGTTTATGCTGATTATGTGAATCAAATAGTTCAACCACCTGAGATTGTTGCTGTTGAGTCAACTCAATTGTCGCGTTGCCGAGTCCATACATAAAAACCTTGTCATTGTTCGAACTGAGAATCTTGTCAAAATTTTGCGTATAGAATGTGGTAGCTAGTTCCGGCTGTTGTTGGATTAGACCCAGAAGCCCGTGTTGGGGTGACCATGTATTAATATCAATTTGATTAATATGTTGGATTATAAAGTCAGGGTCTTTTTCATAAATCGCGGCATAAACATCAGAACCTGTATGTCTGCCAATAGAGTCGGTTTGGATAGAACTCTTAGCCCAGTCGAGAGCTTCAGCGTCATCATTTTCTAACAATATACTTAGTAATTGGGCTTTGTTCGACCTGTCGATACTTGGTTCTGTATAAAGCTCCTTTAACTCTTGATTTGACAGCTGTTGGAGTTTACCGCCTTGAAGAAGCGTACCAAAAGCGGCGAACCTCTCGCTACGGCTTTCCGCTTGGAGAACCACAGAGTGAAGTTCGCGGCCCCCCATTTCGACATACGCATGCTCAAGTCGTTATTTCGTTGGCGAGCATTTTTCTGCCATGCCTCAAGTACCACTAGAAACTGATCACTGTCGATATAGTTCTCCACTGCCTGCGCTAATTCGGCGCTATCTATTTCTTCTATTTCACTCTCGACCGTGGTGGGTCGCTGTATCAAGTCAATGGTGGCTAACGGCTGATTAGATGATGTGGGAGCCACTGTAGCCGTCGCGCTGATGATCTCTTTGACATCAGACCCGAGAGTTTGATCTTTAGAAAAATGACCTATATAAAACAGCAGCATGACGTTGTTAAGCATCACAAGGGCAATAATAAAAAAAATTATTTGGTAAACTTTCATTCAAACCTCCATTAATTTTGACGCTTAGAATTCTGAGGTATTGTCAGAAATACACCCTAACTCATACTGGAAACGTGTCTAGTATGAGTTAGGGTACCGTAATAGCGTAATTGATTAATAGCGTTAGAATGAGATAACTAGGCCGTTGAAATCAATTAAAAAGTCGACAGGAATTACCTTTAAATGAGGGTTGTTGATGTGTCTGTTGCCTTTAGCAATGCTTTTTATAACTTCAGGAAGTCTAAAGAAGAGTGCCTTGAGCAGTGCTGAAAACGATTGCTCTACCCTATATGAATTGTCTAGCTCGAGGCTCGAGGCGCTTAGCTGGACGCAATCTCCGAACATATCATTGGTGGTAAAGCCGATCGATTGGCATGGTGCTTTAAGTGGATCTTAATGCGTTCATTGAACGCGGCTGTCAGCACGAGCACGTTCGATTTAGGTGGCCGTAATTGGGCTAAGACACTTATCAATTGATGTTTTTTGAAAACAATGAATCTTTTTTGAATTAAACCGCATCTAAACCTAAACATAATATACAGATGTAACCTTTGATATCGTGGAGATCAACAATGAATAAAGTAGCAATTATTATCACGATCAGCCTTATTGCGCTAATCTCAGTAACGTTTTTGCAAGCGAAAACGGACCTCGTCGAACGCTCATTTGAGGTAGAGCCGGGGGGTACATTCATCGTTGATACCGATTCTGGCTCAATTGAGATTTCATCGCATAATAGAGATACGGTCGACGTGAGCGTGGAAAAGAACGGCCGAAACTCAGAAGACTTCGAGGTTAGCTTCTCGCAGAATGGCAATAACATCAAAGTTGTTGGCGACCGCAAAGGCTCAAAGTTTTGGGGCAGTAATAGCGCGCATTTTGTGGTTAAAATTCCTAACAAATTTAATGTTGATTTGAAAACCAGCGGCGGCTCAATTGAGTTGTCATCACTCAACGGCAAGGTTGATGCCTATACTTCGGGAGGCTCCATTAGGTTGGGCAAAATTCGAGGCGATGTCGATGTTAAAACATCGGGTGGTTCGATTCGGGTTGACGAGGTAGCGGGCACTATTAATGCGCATACGTCTGGTGGCAGTATTATCGTAAAAATTTCGCAACAACCTCTGGGTGATAGTCGCTTGACTACCTCCGGCGGCAGTGTGTCGGCCTATCTAGCTCGTTCAGTCGCGGTTGACTTAACCGCCAGTACCAGCGGTGGCCGAGTTAGCAGTGAATTTGCGGTAGATGGTTCGGTCAAGAAGACTCGTATCTCCGGTAAGATTAATGGTGGCGGGCCTAAATTAGTTCTTAAAACCAGTGGCGGTAGTGTCAAGCTTAAAAAACTTTAGCGGTATCGGGCTTCTATTATCGACCAATATTTAACTATCCAGCCGCTGGGCGTCAACGATATACCTCAGTGGCCCACCGGGCACGAAGCCGTTGAACGGGTAGCAGGTAATCAGTGTTAAGCGGTCTTGTTGATAACGAATCAACTCCTCGGTGTTTGAATCGAGTACCGACATGCGTTTAATTTGGTAGCGAGTTTTTATTGACTCAACGCTCGTTGTTTCGATAACATCGCCGATCTCTAATTGCTGAAGAAATTTGAAGTGTGTATCTCGGTGACCGGCGATTATCACATGGCCCGAGCTAGAAATGTCGGCACTTGCGGCTAAATGGCCGGGGCCGAAAGCCAGCGATTCGCCTGAGTCGTCTCGCATTACGAATACCTCTTTATCTAAACGAGCGACTTCAAGCTTTGCAATTGCGTTAGTGTCAGCCCACCACCATGGTT
>JAESTB010000380.1 GCA_016763815.1 Arenicella sp. | reverse complement strand
ATTACAAGTGTGGTGAAAAAGAAGGGAGGCTAGATTGGGGTGATAATTCAAGGGATAGGTTTTTTCTTAAAAAAATATTCCCAAATATGAAGCATTGACGTCTAAATAAGAGTGCGGGCGTCGTACAGCACCACGTCGTCTTTGTATTTTGGTTTTGTGGCCCGAGTTTGACTGGTTTCGGGATTTATTAACTAATTTCGAGTTGATTATGTATATAAGAGTTGGACTATTTATGACCCCACAGACTGGTTTTTTAGTCAACGATGTGGTTTAAATGAATGCTAAGGTAATTAGTTGGAATAATTTTTCTGCAAACAATAATCATGGGAGCGGTGTGTTAGTGCCTTCCAACGAAAGTCAGTTGCACTCAAGTTTGAAAATAAAAAAATCCAATGCCGAATACCGGCGACTCTACCTTTCCTATAAAAAGGTAATCGTTCACTCGCTCCTTAAAAAAGGCTGCTCACGATCTGAAGCTGAAGAAATTACACAAGAATCCTTTGTGCGCTTACTTAGTCTTAAGGAAGATAAGTTCCCGCACTATTTGAAAACGTATCTCTATAAAGTGGCGCATAACCTCGCGGTTGATCGCTTTCGACGAAGGTCAAGAGCACCGTTTGTTGATCAAAGCATGATCACCGATTTTGACGCTATCGCCAGTCGAGACGATGTGGCGGCCTCAGCAGAGGAGTCAATGCAAATGAAAGAGTCGGTTGAAAGAATACAGGTGGCGCTTTCAGAGTTGCCAGCAAATACTAAATCAGCCTTTGAGCTGTATAAACTCAAAGGAAAATCTTATAGCGAAATCTCTAAGATAATGAACGTTTCAGAAAGTATGGTACGAAAGCACGTATTACGTGCAATTCGGCATTGCTACGACCGACTTGAACTGGAAATTTGACATGTTAAATATGATTGGGAGTCATAACTGGAAAAGACCTAATATTATTTAGATTTTCAGATTAGATTATGAATGACAAAAAACGAATTTTAGATGAAGCTGCGGAATGGATACTGCGGCTAGATGAGTCAAATGACTCAAACTTTGCCGTCAGTGAGTGGCGAAGCTGGATGGATAGATCACCAGAGCATCATCGTGCCTTCAAAAAAATGTTAGATCTGTGGGGAAGGGCTGACGAACTTGTTGTGCTTGAATCTTCTACCGACAGAGAGCATGTTGAAGCTAAGACAAAAAACAACTGGCATTGGGGGATGGCGATAGCTGCCTCGCTTTTGATTGTTCCAGTGGTGTCTTATATGTTGATTTTATTTCAATTTAATCAGCCCAATGATGTGCTCTTTTCTGCAACTTACCACACTGGAAAAAAAGAACATTTTGGCGTTGTTTTACCTGATGGCTCAGCGATTGAACTCGGTGCGGATACGCACGTTGAAATAAGCTACAACGGATCTTCTCGTCATGCGACATTACTTAGCGGCGAGAGCTTTTTTAAAGTAGCAAAAGATAGTAATCGACCATTTAGAGTGTATTCAGATACAAGCGTAACTCAAGCGGTAGGGACTGCGTTTAATGTTCATGCTGGCTTTAAGGAAACAACCGTTACTGTAACTGAAGGGACGGTGCGAGTAAGGGCCCTGCTATCGAATGATATTGGCTCTAAACCAGTTTCTGGTGCAGCGTATTCTACGTTAATAGTCGGGGAAGCTGTCCGTGTTAAAAATGATGGCGTACTAGGGCAAGTCGTTAAGATCGATCCAGCGCGCGAAACATCTCGGAGGCAAGGTCGGCTTACCTTCGTTGATCGAGATTTGATATCGGTTATTACTGATCTCAACCGGTATTCGGATAGGGAAATTGAAATTCGTGGTGACAAGGTTTCTCGCTTACGATTCTCTGGAATGGTGCGTCAGGATGGAATTGATGAATGGTTAGAAGCATTGCCTCAGGTTTTTGACGTTCGTTTAGTACAGCAAAGCTCGGGCGTGCTTATTACTGAAACAAAACCATTGTGACGTAGGACTGACTGTTGTGATTCTATTTTCACAACAAGCAGTGCGTCTGATTTAGCAGCAAAACTGATAGACCGCTAGGTTGGTGTGCTTTGTGTCGTTGTGGGTGATCCGTAATCGTCGCGATTCAATTAATAGCAAAGCGTCGTCAAAATGCGCCTTTTCCCCAGTCCAATTGAGTGTTCGAAGCATCGTCTTTCTATTAAAAAAATCAAAAACAGGAAATACCTAAATGAGTGAAAACATTTCTTCTACACATCAAAATAGCATCTTGCCGATGATCATTATTGGCAGCCTATTTTTCATGTTTGGATTCGTAACTTGGTTAAACGGTTCACTGATACCATTTCTTCAAATAGCGTGTGAACTTGAAAACATGCAAGCTTATCTTGTGACAATGATTTTCTATTTGGCTTACACAATTGTAGCCTTACCGTCATCGATGATCTTGCGACGAACGGGTTACAAGAATGGCATGCTCATAGGCATGGTTATTATGGCCATTGGTGCGTTGCTGTTTGTGCCCGCCGCGTTGACTCGGCTGTACCCTCTATTCTTATTGGCGTTGTTTGTACTAGGGGCAGGGCTTACATTGCTACAAACCGCGTCTAACCCATACGTTGTATTAATCGGTTCGAGAGAAACCGCGGCTGTACGTATTAGCCTGATGGGCGTATTGAATAAAGCCGCTGGAGTTATCGCGCCGATCATATTTACGGCGTTTGTGTTAACTGATATGGCTCAATACTCCGATGCTAACTTAGCGGTATTGAGCACTGAGCTTAAGTCTCAACAGCTTGTTGAATTGTCAGTTCGCCTTGTTAATCCCTACCTTATTATGGCTGGTATGTTGTTGGTGCTTGCTGTGTTTTTGAAAATGGCACCACTACCAGAACCGGTAGTGGAGGAAAGCGACCAGAGCCCGGATGATGGTTCTACAATATTAAGCCACCCTCAGCTCGTGCTTGGCGCGATAACCTTATTTTTCTATGTTGGAGCCGAGGTAATTGCCGGCGACACCATTGGCCTTTTCGGTAAAGATCTAGGTGTGAGTAATTTCGGGGAATTGACTTCATATACTATGAGTTTCATGGTGGTGGGCTATCTCTTGGGAATGTTATTGATCCCACGGTGGGTTAGTCAGCAAATGGCTCTTGTAGGGTCGGCATTACTAGGGATATTATTTTCAGTGTTGTTGGTGACCGCTAGCCAAAATGATTCATCGATATGGGCGCTTTTATTCTCTTGGACAGGGGTTCCTGCAATCCCCGATGCCGTTCTATACGTTGCTCTATTTGGTTTATCCAATGCGATGGTTTGGCCTGCGATTTGGCCTCTCGCGTTGAACGGGCTTAATGCCCGGCTAACCAGCACCGGTTCGGCTCTACTCATTATGGCTATCTCTGGAGGTGCGGTATTACCTGTCATCTATGGCGCGCTAGCCGATTCATATCAAAGTGCCCAACAAGCATATTTGCTGATGATTCCATTTTATCTGTTTATTCTTTTTTATGGCCTTAAAGGCCATAAAATGAAGGCGTGGAAGTGATAAATGTTCAGTAGTGCTCGATTAATTAGAAGTGATCTAAATATGGCAAGAGTAGAAATGATTTACGGTTTAGATATTGGAGGCACAAAAATAGAGATCGCCGTTTACGATGAGCGGTATGAATTACAGGCATCTTGGAGAGTTGATACACCTGTTGATTCTTATAATACCTTTTTGGATACAATTGTTGAGATGGTCGTCGAAGCTGACGGCCGATCAAAAAAAGTTGGTACAGTTGGTCTCGGTATCCCCGGCTATAAAGGCCTCGACGGCAGACTTGTTTGTTCGAACATACCCTGCGTAAATGGCAAATATCTAAAACAAGATCTGAGTCAACGTTTAGGGCGAGATGTTGTTATTGAAAATGATGTTATGGCATTTGTCTATTCTGAATCGAATGGAGGCGTGGCTGATGGACATGAAAATGTTCTAGGAGTGATACTCGGTACCGGCATGTCCGGCGCCCTTTGCATCAACGGGCATGTGTACCACGGCCGGCAGAACGTTGCCGGTGAATACGGTCATGTCGGCTTATCCGGCGCACTATTACAACGGTATGATTTTCCTAAAAGGGCTTGCGGCTGTGGCTCGTTTGGTTGTGTTGAAAAATATTTATCGGGCCCGGGATTATTGTGGATGAGTTCACATTTTGGCGCTGAATACGAATCGGTGATTGATTTGGTTCGAGGTTATCAGCAAAAAGAAAGGTGTGCTGTAGTGGTATTCAACGCGTACTTGGATTGTTTAGGAAGCTATTTGTCCGAGTTAACTAAAATGTTTGATCCGCACGTCATTGTCTTAGGTGGAGGTATCTCTAATATTGGCGAAATATACGATGCTATTCCCTCCATAATGGCCAAGTATGTGCTCGTCAATACGAGCCCGCCTAAAGTGGTGGCGGCCATGTATGGGGACTCAAGTGGCGTCAGAGGTGCCGCAATTTTAGGACAAGGAGTGTACGCGACGGAACAACCTTATTCACGGGTTCGTGCGTAGGAGCCGTTTGTTGGTAGAAGGGCCTAGACCCTTATTCAACAAGGTCTGTTTTGCTAAATTTGGTCTTCGTAAACCTCGGTGACTGATTAACCATCTGTCAGGTTCCGATTCAACCGTAAAGGCCAAGGTTAGGGAAATCGCAGCACTTCTGCATATTGAAAAATTTCTTAATAGGTTTCCATTAGAATTATCCGCAGCGTACGGCGATGGCTCGAGCTTTAGTAAAAAACGCCAGTCTGATTCTCTTTGATGAATCACCGGTAAATCTTGATTACACGTTGCGAGAGGAGTGGTCTGTTCAGAATTCGAAATACGTTAACAGTAAAAGGACCTTCAAGTCTTTTCAGCCTCACTTACCAATGAGGTTCTCTAG
The DNA here is from genome assembly GCA_016763815.1 of Arenicella sp. Classification (GTDB taxonomy): domain Bacteria; phylum Pseudomonadota; class Gammaproteobacteria; order Arenicellales; family Arenicellaceae; genus Arenicella. Next base: position 952 of record JAESTB010000380.1, on the reverse strand, counting down.
GGCCTTTCGTTCGTCGCTGAAATAATCGTCTAGAAGCGCCCGAGTCTCGGGTTTTAACGTATGCCTGGTACCGCTGGTAATATTCCAGTTTCGAAGTTTTTGCCATGCCATGTGCCTAACGCGTTCGCTTAGTAATGTTTTCAAAGGGAATACTATGGCGCGGCGCAATAAACTCTTAGAGTTAAGAAAAGAGTGCAGCCAGCCGAACTTTGGATTGCCTGAAGCATTATATATCTTATTTGGATCAACTAGTCGTATCGAATCTAAATCTAAAAACTCGTACAATTGGTTCATTAGCATTATTGGATCCTTTCGGAGCATTTCATAGTCACCGATGAACACATTATCTATGCCGAATAACCCTTGATACTCTTTCAATAAACTCGAAATGATCCCCAGCCTACAGTAGTTAAAACCGAACTCTGTGCCCTGGTTGTGCCGTGTTGTGCCATCGAGTTCCTGCTGCACAGCTTCCTCAAATTGCATATCCTCTAAGCCCTCTCTAATTTGATGACTCCACATGGAAAAAGCTCGATCCGTGGGATTTCTGATCAAAGCGACAATTTTGCAATTGGGTAATTCACGATGGATTTTTTCTGCCGTTCCACTGAAGTAGAGATAACCTGTAGAGGCTTCTCCAATTAGGCGTTCGGTGGCGGAATTGAACAGCGCCTGATAGGCACTATGCTCGTCGATTATGTCGAAATTCAACACCTGATCACGGACAAAATAGTGAGGTTCTTTGAAATCTGGGAGAAAGACATCTGGATGTGCACGTAAATGATGGTAAAGCGTCGTAGTTCCAGACTTTGCCGAACCAATAATTAGAAAATTAGGTTGTTTGTTCATAACGCTCTCAGCCAGTTGGTAGAAAGATGTTTGGAATCAGCGCCCTGAAATTTTATGTCGTACACTTAAGAGCATAAAAAATCACGGGCACAACGAAACGTAT
>JAESTB010000379.1 GCA_016763815.1 Arenicella sp. | reverse complement strand
TATCCGCTAGCGATGCTGATAGTTCGATGCTCATTTTCCTACCGTCTTTCTTGGACGAATTACTCAGCCTGAATCTAGAATACAGTCTGTCAGTTGCTGAGGGGGTTCATGCGCCATTAAAGCTCGCGCATCGGTCCGTTGGCGAGCGCTTTTTTAGATACGGGTATGTCTCTCGCGAGTCAAAATCGATATTCGGAACTCTGCGCCGTACAATTAAAAAAGCCGGGCCAAGGAGTGTGTTCCATTGGCCCGGCTTGTTTACTACAAATTATTCAAGCAGCGATTTGTATTCGCTCTAGAAATTGTAGGTGACATCAACACCGATGATTCGACCCTTCGCTAGCGGAGAGAATGTTCCGCCTAAAGGAATGGGCCCTAGCAATGCTGGCAGTTGTGTATCGCCGCCATGTTTTACTTCATCGGTAAGGTTCTTAGCGAAAATACCAAATTGCCATGTACCGTCATCTGAGTAAAAGTCTACCCCAGCGTCTAAAATTCCTTGTTCGTTAATGAATCCAAGATTGTTGTCAGTGTAAGCGGACTCATCTCGAAAAGCATAATTCACACGTGACGTAGCGTTGCCCCACGACCCAATACTGAGGTCATAAATGAGACCGATAGAGTATGTGATTTTAGCTGCTCGCGGTAAATCTAGATCTCGATCTGCATCATTCAACACTCCATCACTATTCAAATCAAAGGTAACCACGTCGTACTCCGGGTCGATCAGGCCGAGTGACGCGTTTAGTAGTAATCGATCACTTAATGGGAACAGCCCTTCTAGTTCTAAGCCTGGAATTTCCGCATCAGCCACATTCCGAATAACCTGAACTACGCCGGCGATGGGATCGGCGAGATTGATCTCGCGCTGCATATCCTTGATTTTATTGTAGAACAGAGAGCCGCTAATTCTGCCTCCATTTGCAAAACTAGTCTTGAAACCAAACTCTATGTTATCTACTGACTCTTCATCGAAGGGCCCTGGGCCAAAATTAACGGTATCAATAGCGGTGTTACGCAAGTTGTAACCGCCGGAGCGATAGCCTCGGGTGACATGACCATAAAACATCGTTGAATCGCCGTAGTCATAAGTGAATCCCAACTTAGGCGATACATTGCTCCAGTTTTCGTCGTCTACAAAATCGAACGGGCAGGTTCCATCAATCACACTACACGGTGAGTTAATATTGCGAACTAGTGAGGCAATGCTCGCTTTTTTGTCTTCATCCGTATAACGAGCGCCGGCCGTAACCGTGAGGCGTTCTGTAAAATCGTGTTCCAATGAGACAAACAGACCTTTGGTTTCAACTTCATAGTCTCCACCTCCATCCTGAGTAAGACCGAACAATCCAGGTGGTGCAATTAGGCCTAGCAAGCGGCGATTTTCGTTAGCCAAGAGCTCATTTTTAAAATAGTACAAACCTGCGGTCAGTTTGGTTTTGTCACTCAAGTCGCCGGTGTATCTCAATTCGTTGCTAATTTGCTCAGCTTCAAGACCTGCTCTGGCATGAAACAAGCTCAACGGAGTCGCGTCAATATCACTGTTACTCGATTGGACAAGATCGCGATAAGCAAAAATATTGGTGATGGTGCCATTACCAAGGATCCAGTCTGCGCGAACGTTTAAAAAGTCTGAGCGGGTATCTATAAAGCCTTCTTCATCAATTGAAAAGTCTAGAGAATTGCGATCAAAATTGGTTTGCGCATTTGCGATACCAGATCCATTTCTATGATTTTGCGAAGCGGGTCCATCACCTTCTGAGTCAAAATATTCATAGCGAACCGCCAACTCAAAAGTATCACTGGGCCGCCAGACTAGCGATGGTCTCAATGACAAAGTATCTTGCTCGCCAAATGCTTCACCGGTATTGAGATTCTTAAAGTAACCGTCGTCTTGGTTAGTGTAAACGCTGAGTTTCAGACCTAAGGTATCAGTCACTGGCCCACCAAAAGTAGCCATGGCATATATATCAGGGTCTTCACCACCTCCTTCATAGGAAAATTTAGCTTTGCCTTCAAACTCGTCGCCGGGTAATTTTGTATTCAGTAACACAGCGCCACCGGTTACGTTTCGGCCAAACAGTGTCCCCTGTGGTCCGCGCAACACTTCAATGCTCTCTAGGTCAAACACATCGAAGACAGTACCTGCATTAGTTCCTAAGTAGACGCCGTCAATGAAGGTTCCGACAGTTGGGTCAATGCTCGGAATCGAGCTATTAACACCAATGCCTCGAATTGAAAAATTGGCTACGCCGCGTGTGGTGCCGATGTCGTCAAAGGCGACATTAGGCAAGCCCACAGACAGGCTTTGAATATCACGAACTTTCAAAACATCGAGTTGTTCTGAGCTAAACGCAGATATGGATAGCGGCACATCAAGCACAGACTCTTCTCGTTTGCGAGCTGTGACAATGATTTCTTCAAGTAAAATTGAAGTGGATCTACTCTGGGCGTGACTTACTGCCGGGGATGACATAATTGACGCCCCGGTTATGATCGCAAGCGCTAGCGCACAGACGGGTTTTATAGGCGCCTCTCGCTGACGCATTGGTGAATTATTAGAAGTTTTCTCCATAGTTATTTCTCTCTCTTTTTAAAGTAGTTTAGATATTTTAATTATGTGTTTAGCTGCTCGCGGACGAATCTAATGAGATAAAAATTATTGCTTCGACCTACAGCTTTTTACAACTATAAACTATACTTGACAATGTGTCACCGCTAGGTGTCTGCGTAGGCTTACCTTAAGGCCTCGTTTTGGCGGTATTAAGGTGTTGTGGGCGGTTGTCGCCGTTCAAATTACAACTATTTTCCGATGAGAGATTTCTGTTAGCATTGATGCACGTCTAGCCTTGGGAAGGTCGTCACGGTGTGGAACCTTAGTATAAGCAGAGACAGCCAATAGACGACAAAATCTCGGAAGCCGTTGTGAGCGATCTGACTAACACCCGGTCGAAGCGTATAGCTTCTAGTTTAGATTGTTTAATAAAATTGCTCATGCTAACCCGCATCGAGGATCCATCATGTCGAAAAAAGTGCTTATCAAGACTCTCAAGAGTAGCGTTAGCGTCAGCGATTATTTAAACAGTATTGAGCCGGCATCGGCACGTCGAGATGCGAAAACTCTTGCCAAGCTATTCAAGCAAACCACGGCTACCAAAGCGAAAATGTGGGGAGGTAGTATCATTGGTTTTGGCGACTACATATATTATCGAGCGAATGGTGATGAGGGTGTTATATGTGCCACCGGCTTTGCTGCACGTAAAAGCGGCCCAGTGCTCTATATTATGAAGGGCTATCAAAATCATGAAGCGTTAATGTCTCAACTGGGTCCTCACAAGCTTGGTAAAGCGTGTTTATATCTGAAAAATTTAGACGGTATTAATTTGCAGGTACTTGCGCAATTGATCACACTGGGCCTTGAAGATCTTAAAGCCACTCACGTGGTAAGAATTTAGTCAAAGACGACATTTTTGTTTATGATGGATGAAAATAGACTCTCCCCCGAAATAGGAATGCTGAATGTCATACTCGAATAATATTATTGAAGAACTTAATGTACTTTCCTTGTTTAATCTCAATACTGATTTAGAAGGAATAAAGGTACACAGCGCCGCTGGCGAAGTAAAAGTTTTAGCCGCTCAGCGTTTGTTTGACAAAGGTTTGACGTCGCAGAAAGACGGTGGCTACTTAACCAGTCTCGGTCGCACCGCGGCTGAGCATGCTCAGGGATTATTGCAAATATTAAAATAGCTAAGTTTCGTATCGGTTAAACATGGCTCTTTATTGAACGCGGTCTTACCCAAAGCCAACTTACCAGCACCAACGCACCAAAGGTCGTGTAAGCAAAGGTAAATACCCATGCGGGGAAGTTATAATAGAGACGACGGCTAAGCCAGTGCGAGATGAATGAGCCGCTGTAGACTTGCTGACCCGCTTGAGATCGGAACCACATCTCGAGTGTTGTTAATGGGCAAACAACTCCAGCCCAAGCTTGCATCACCACAATCCAGATACAGATCAGGTGGCTTAGTCTGAACCAAGGGTTCTTGATCCATTGCCATTTCAGCGCGCCGCCGATTAACGTGGTAATTAAACCGAATATCACAAACGCTAGGATAAACGCGTGCGTTAATAAAACGACGTCGGCTAGTAATAGGGTCTGTCGGATAATGAATTTTGTTAGTACGAAAGCGCCACTTTTGTCTATTTTTTTTGATCATTTTCGAGCAATGGAATGACCATTACGTCTCAAATGATCAAAAAAATAGCCTAAAATTTACACTTTCTCCTAACGCAAATCATTATCCGACAGAC
>JAESTB010000378.1 GCA_016763815.1 Arenicella sp. | reverse complement strand
GTTCACATACCTCACCGCCAACGATAACGTGGGTAATTGAATCGTCTGTCTGCAACTCAATCGATTTCAGCATTGAAGGCGTCATCATTGGGTGACTAATTTTATGTTCTTCTATGAAGCCGCAATCGATTAAATTGTGCTCAGCCAAAACCAGCCGACTACCGCGCACTAGGCTCATCCATAACACCCAGCTTCCGGCGTCAAAACTCATGGATACACTGTGTGCAAAAACACTGTTTTGAGTTACTTCAAACTGGCTCGCGTTATCAATCACCACATTACACAAGCCCTTGTGTTCAACCATGACACCTTTTGGCTGACCACTCGACCCTGAGGTGTAAATCACGTATGCCAATTGACTTGAAGTTAGGCCTAGATCACCGCTAGCGAGATTCGTTGACGGTTGTGATGACCACACACGGTCATCGTCTAACAACACCAAGCCCTGCCCTGTTAGCGGCAAGCGTTCGAGCAAGTGGCTCTGAGTTAGCAATAAAGCGACCGCCGAATCGCTGAGCATATAACTCAACCTCGCCTCTGGGTAGCTTGAGTCTAATGGCAGATACGCGCCACCGGCTTTTAAAATAGCCAGAACGCCGATCACCATTTCCAGCGAACGCTCAAGACACAAGCCGACTAATGTATCTGGTTTAACACCTTGCGATAGCAAATAATGCGCTAGTCGATTTGAACGCTCATTCAGCTCGCCATAGCTAAGCTCTTGGCCTTCGCACACTAGCGCGACGGCCGCTGGGTTCAACGCGACCTGCGCTTCAAATAACTCATGAATGCATTGCTCAGCAGAGTAAGCTGACTCGGTATTATTCAGCTCATCCACTAAGTAGTGGGTCTCTTGGACACTGAGCATCGACAAGCGGCTGACACTATTACTAAGCGCTTGTTCACTCTCAACAAAACCGTCTAATAAGCGCAATAGATGATCTGCCAAGCTGGCTATTGTTTGCTCTTTGAACAAGTCCGTATTGTATTCAAATGACAGCCGCAAACCATCGCTAGACTCGGTGACATTCAAGCTTAGCTCGAACTTTGCGCGAACCTGATCATTCGTCAAGGTTTCAAACTCGACACCCTCGAGTGAAATCAAAGCACGCCCTTGATCCACATTCATGCTGAACATCACCTGAAACAACGGTGAATACGAGGTACTCCTAGAAGGATTCAAACGTTCAACCAAATAATCAAACGGAATCAATTGATTCATTTGCGCATCGATATTAAGCGCTTTAACCTGCGCAAGATAATCGGATAACGTGGTTGCCTGCAATACATCCGTACGCAACACCAAAGTATTTGCGAAAAAGCCAATCAAGCCTTCAACTTCTTTATGCAGGCGGTTTGCCATCGGCGTACCCATGACAATATCCGAGGTATTCGAATGTCGCGCTAAGAGCAGCGAAAACGCGCCCTGCAACAGCATGAACAAAGTGATGTCATTGGCTACCGCCAAGGCTTTCAATTTCGGCAGTAACGCGGTATCCGAGCTGATACTGTGTATCGCACCCTCGAAGCGTTGAAATTCTGGGCGCACATGGTCCAAGGGCAACTCATGCACCTTAGGCAAACCAGCGAGTTGCGTTTGCCAATAGGAGAGTTGTTCATCTAACTTATGGTTGTTCAATTGTTCGCGCTGCCAACAGGCGTAGTCCGCGTATTGAATCGGTAGTGGTGCTAATGGCAGCTCGGCAGCTGACAATAATGACTGATAGATGACGGTAAACTCACTCACTAAAATTCCGACCGACCATCCATCTGCGGCGATGTGATGCATATTAAATAACAGCACGCCGCTGTCATCGGACACTCGAAGATAGTGAGCTCGGAGCATCAAGTCTTGTTCAAGATCAAAGGCGAGACTAGCATCAGATTTAACGCACTGTGCAATAGTATTCAGCTGCTCAGAAGTGGGCAGTTGACTTACATCCTGTTGCGTTAAATGAAAACTAACATCATCGATAATTCTCTGAACCGCGCCATCTTGACACTGTTTATAAACAGTTCGCAATGGTTCATGGCGGGCGATAATGAGCTGTAGCGCGTGCTCGGCCAGCATCACATCAAATGAGCCAGTCACTTGTAAGGCAAGTGGCATATTGTAATGAGCTGAACCGCCCATCATTTGGTCAATAAACCATAAACGCTCTTGTGAGTAAGATAATGAAATCTCGGCCTCTGGATTTCTATCTTGAGGCAATATTTCTATTGCAAAGCCTAATTTTGATTGTTCCCTTTTACTCAAAAAATCAATGATCTGTTCTTTGTTTTGCTTAATTTCATTTGCCAGCTTGGGGGTAATCGCGCCTTTAACCGCTTTAGTTTTTAATTTGCCATTGGCTAGATATATTTGTATTCCAACATCTGACAATGAGTTGAGTAACGATATTATATAATCCGAATTATTCACCAATCTAACTCCTCAATTGACTGATCATCAGATTCCATTTCAATGTCTACAGTGCTGAGCTTAATTTCCAATTCAATAAGCGCTGCGATCGAGCGAATAGTGTTGCGAGTGAATATCTCTCTAAGATTTAGATTAATCGACAAGCTAGTATTAACGTGGGTAACCATTCTGATAGCGAGCAAGGAGTGACCACCTAGTTCGAAGAAATTATCCGTTACACCAACCTGTTCAATGCCTAATAGGTCCTGCCAAATTTCACACAACATCTGCTCGGTCTTGCTAGTCGGTGCAACAAACTCATGTTGCCCGATGCTCAATTCCGAGATATTTAAACTATTTCGGTCGACCTTACCGTTCGGCGTTAAAGGAATCTCATCCAACACCACAAACAATGAAGGCAGCATATAATCTGGCAAACTAAGCTTTAAACTTGAGCGGCACTGTTCAATGAAGTCGGCTTGTTCCCGGCCGTCTTGAATAGTCGGTACAACAAAAGCCACCAAGCTAGTTGGCTCATCGTATGCGATTACCGTCGCGTCTCGAACATTATCGAGTCTCAACAAGGTAGACTCGATCTCACCAAGCTCAATACGAAAGCCACGAATCTTTACTTGGTCGTCTATGCGACCAATAAACGCTAGGTTCCCATCGGCTAACCAATGCACCAAGTCACCGGTCTTATACAGACGAGCACCCGGCTGTGAACTAAAGCGATTGGCGATAAACCGCTCTTGCGTCAATTCAGGTCGATTCAAATAACCTCGAGCCAGACCCAGACCGCCGATGTGTAACTCGCCGACGACTCCTTGCGGTAATAGCTGGTTGTGTTGGTCTAACACCAGTAACTGGGTATTTGAAATCGGGCGACCAATCGGCACTTGAAAATATTGAGAGCCTTGTTCACAAGCCCAATAACTAACATCGATTGCGGCTTCAGTTGGGCCATATAGATTATGCAATTGTGTTCCACTAGCCATATTTGCAAAGAACTGTTCCTCTAGCGGTTTGGGTAATGCTTCACC
>JAESTB010000377.1 GCA_016763815.1 Arenicella sp. | reverse complement strand
CAAGAGTTAACAGCAGGTAATGGTCGTTGGCTGAGTTATTGGTGCCAATGTAGAAAACATTTGCCAGAGTATTTTTTGATGAATCATCTCAAATTTGTTAATAATATTTGTCCAGTTGAAGTATACATTAACCTGACGTCAGGTATAACAAGGAATTGTGTCAGATTTAAGTTGGAAATCGCATTTACTGATAGCATTCATCTGAACTCCCAGACTCTACCTTGACACTTTGGAGACAAATCTATGGAAAGGACAGCGAGTTGGCTATATTTGAGTTAGTGCTTTTGACCAAAATTTGGGTCGGCAACTTGAGGGCATTCAAGAATTGCTGAGTGAGCCGCCTTATTGTTACTGAGATCAATTCTATCGATGTTATTACCAACTAGCGAACAGTGAAAACATGGGTGGCGATCACTTTCCCACCTTTGATTTTGTATTTAAGCACATACTCTCCGGGCTTTTCAGGTGCTTGGAGAACGATTGGAGACGTTGACTTTTTTTTGCCAAGGAACCGGTACTCTCTCATGTCTTTCCCGTCAGTCGAGTAAGTATAGATTGAATCACCTTTATAATTGGGTCCATGCCAGTGGACCGGGTACTCACTCTCTGGTGAGACGGTTTTTGGTCCACGGACCATTGCCACAATAGGCAGTACTTTTAGCGAAGTCTGCGCAACGATCTTTTCACTAGACATGTCGTAAGCGACGAAATATTCGCCAACGTCACTGGGGGCAGTCATAGTGACCGTATTAGGCACACCCTCTTTATGAACAAACTTGTAATTATTTAATCGCTTACCCGAACTATCTAACATCCGTAGGCGATCGTATTGGTTTCGTGGACCGGTTCACTGAACTTGGAAAGGAGCCCCCATATCCACCTCTTTTGGCGCGCGTATTGTAGCTGTGGCTTCAGTTACTTTGAATCCAACTGCCGCCAACACTTTCTTGCCGAAGGTTCGGTACTCTACGACATAATCACCAACCTCAACAGGCGCGGTAAGGGTACTAGGTGAAACAAATTCATCGCTTTTTAAAAATGTGTAGCTGTGTTGCGGTTGTCCTTCCAAGTTGAAAATTCGCAAGGAATCAAACTCATTCTTTGGGCCACTCCAGACAACTGAAAATGATTGGCCGGCCACCACTGATTCAGGGGCATCTACGGTCGCGTTAGGCGTTGTCACGAGCAGTTTATCACGTGCCAAAGATGTCTTATCTTTGAGGCTGTAATGTACAAAATAATTCCCGGCCTCTTCCGGAGCCTTTAACTCCGTTGGCGATTGGCTGTCATTGCTGCCGATGTACGCAACATTATAGGCCCTGCTGCCATCGTCAGATCGAACCTCCAAATAATCAGAAACATTTTTTGGTCCAGTCCACTTTGCTTCAAAAGAAGCGCCCGCGAAAACTTCAACGGGTACCGTTATTGAGGCAATGGTCCGTTTATCAACAGAAGTATCGGTGACCACTGTACGTGTTTTCTCTAGCGCTTTATCTAGCTGATTAGCGTCCTTTGCATCAATGTAAGCGCCACCTGTTTCTTGTGCAAGACACCTGAGGCCAATGCTGTCTTCTTTAGACACATCAAACCCAATAATATGGGCCGTAAAATCGACGCCAGCTTGTTCTAGAGACTTTCCCACAGCACATGGGTCGAGGTCACAGGTTTCTTTTCCATCACTTATTAATATCACCGTTGCTTTCTTTTTAGTATATTGCATACTCTGTGCAGCCATTTTTACGGCCGCGCTCAACGGTGTTTTGCCTTTTGGGCTTAGCTTATTCGCAATCGATGAGAATCGAGTCGCATCAACTTTAGCCGGTTCAATCAATAGCTCAATGTCATTACAATCGCCTTTTCGATTGTGTCCATAGGCGACTAAACCCAATTCTTGGTTCTCATCCCATGAGTTCACGGTATTGGTCACCACTTCACGAGCAATTTCAATCTTTGTTTTGCCATCGATCTGGCCCCACATACTACCTGATGCATCCAGAACTAAAATAGCCTGACCATTATCACTCGCAACAACTAAAGGCGTGAAAACACCCAATATTAGAGATGTTGCGACAGCAAGAAGAGAAGATTTAATCATGTTAAAGCCCTTTGGTTGGTCAGAGTCAAAGTGTCGCAGATTTAGTTATCTTAGATCTGTGGTTCATTCAGACACTGTTAAGTTTAGATCGCTTCAAAAACTAGTTTAATAACTGATTAAGCCTTGGGTACCAGTTTCGAGGTGGAACAACCAATCCAGCATATTCATGATTTCCGCCTTTCTTTCCGACATTCAAGGACACAACCGTGGGACGTAGATTCTCATCCAAATAAACTACTGGCGCACCCGATGAACCCTTGTATGTACTGCAATCATGGTCTACGACATCATCGCCAAATTTTTTCCTGTCTAAGGTACAGCCCCAATCCATCGTTAGATAGGCCCCACTATTGAGGTCACCAGAGTATCCGGCAATAAAAACATCCGCTGGCGTTTGTTTAGTAAAAATATTTTTCTCGGTCGCGATGGTCAGGTCGGCCAGTGTTTTCAAGTACGTGCCAGGCAACTTGTTTTTCCGATTGTTCTCTAAAACTAGTATGGCCCAGTCATCAGCAACCTTACCACTCCATCCACCTTTCTTGCCTTGGTGTGTATAAAAAGTCTTTGCCTTATATTCTTTTAGTTCATATAGCCATTCTGTTCGAAAGTAAAACTTTCCCTTTTTAAGTTTGGTATCGCCAAGGCCGTAATCAACTCCGCCGTTATAAAGGCAATGTGCGTTAGTAAGTACTAAGTTGGGGCCTACCAACGAACCCGTACAACTAGATGTTGCATTGTCAGTGACTCGACCTATATGTTGGAGGTAATCCGTGTCTGGGATAACGGCAATTCGAATTTGATGCTTGTCAACATCACCCGCCATTCGTTGCTTATTGCTCCAAATTTCAGGAGGGGATATCTTAATCATTCTATCGACGGATGACCCAAGCTTGTTAAAAACATCCGAGGTCGATAACACATTGTGTTTATCAACCTTATTCACAGCCCCACGAAAGTCGGACAACTTATCTTTCACAGCCCCCTTTAGCAAACGCATCGCAAAACCTTTTCCTTGGTGTTTTACCTCTTCCTGAAATTTCACCATCTCGTAATGCTTTTCGTAATCTTGCCGCAACTGATTGATTGTTTCCAAATACAGCTCGCCCGCCGCTGCCACGTCTCCTTCGTGTAGTTTCACAAAAGCAAGCCTAGAGTTAGCCGCTGAGGTAATTCGATACACAGAGTCTTTATAGTAGCGATCATCTCCATCTGCTTGTGCTTGTTCCACCGCTTTCCTAAAATGAGGTATCGCTTGCTCGAGTTGGCGTACCGCTAGTTTTTTATCGCCTCGCTGAATGTCAGTAGTGTAATAATCAACTTTAGTCGCACCTGCACTCGTAGTGGTTAGAATGAGGGTGACTACTGATAAAATGATTTTTGAAAGACGAGCCATAAATAATTATCCCTTAAATTAATTGGATGATTGTCGTATTAAATAAAATGATTAACCAAGATAGTTGTATCGATGTCGCCCCAGAGCTACTGGAGCGTAACAGGCAAGTAAAAAGTTAGGGTGTTACACCATCTGGGCAGATTGAAGATTTCCATTGTGCGATTATCCTGATTTTATTCTGACCTACCCCTCCCATCGAACTCACGACATCTGATATTTGTCGTTTAGAATTAACGGCCTTAGTGTGTATCTCAGTTGTATGACCGGTACAGCGGAGCTCGCCAACAAACTCTTCGCGCGTGCTTTTTTTAACCTTAAACTCGCAGCTCTTTTCAGCCCCCATTGATTCTTTAAATTTCTCCTCGAATCCTCAAAAAAATCTGATGTTATGCATTGCTTCACGACCGATAATTGAGTTTTGTTTTTCATCATCTCCCTGACTTGGTCTCTTTGAGATTCAGGTAAGTTTGCTAACATACTTTTAATCGCTTCACTTTCAACAATTTCAGTTGTTGTTTCCCAATACCCAAGCTCCATATCAAGGGGCACAACATCTACCTCTGCGTACGAAGTAGAGGCCGTTAAACATAGGCAAATAAATAGTATTTTTTTCATATTAAAGTATCTTCCTGTTGAGTTAATTGTCGATCAGCAACCTAATTAAGGCAGCGTTTTAAAGCGGCCGTTACCGATTAAAGGTTGTGTTTAAAGGTGATTATGATTACATATTTGATAGAGAATTCGCGCATAGAAAATCTATAAATTCTACTCAGATTCTTAGTTTATAAATTCTCAGCAGCTTCACCTATAGCCTTCACAGCATGTTGTAAGTCATCCATACTGGCACCGAATTCAATTCCCACTGGTACTGCCAAAAGTTCGCTATCAATTTTCCACTCAGAGCATTTACTGTACATCACCCCTGCCATCATTGCGATGCTATCCCAGTCAGAGGGGTCAAACGCATCGCCCATCCCTTTGATGACTAATCGGATGCCTGCTTTTTCGTTGACATTAAGCATGATGTACATAGTGAGATCCAAGCCATCACTATGCTGTACAGTTAACCCGCCAGAGACACGCTGGCCATCAAAGTCCATCGTTTTCTCGCTCCGGATGGCGACAGGGGGAACATCGGCAATATCGATTATGCCAATGTAACTTACTTGTTCTGTGGGGCCAGTCAACTTAAAGCACTTCAGCCCTTGATCTGATGCAACTGTTGATCTATGAGAATCGTCGGACGAACTACAAGCGGCCAAGCTTAGTGTTAATAGCTCTAGTGAAAAATATTTTTTCATGAAACTGATATGGTGAGTACGTCCTAACTCATCATACAGCTCTGGTTTTACTGCTTAATAGAGGAATACCAAAATCACTAACGTAAAACTTTTTTACTAATTAGGATGTCTACAAAATAAGTATTTTGCGCCAACACCCAATCTTTACACACATTAGCTGAACGAAGGCTGAACGAAAGCTGAAATCACCAAAGGCTACATACTTTTAATCAGGACTTTGCTCCAGCGATAGCTGAAGAAGAACCTTATCCAATACCCAAAATCAGTTGACCACTACAGTCTAGTAAAGGTTTTTTTTGTAGTCTTCCCTCAGGCTACGCTCCATGACCCCTGGAACTGAAACTGCACTTCTCGCGATTGCTGCCGCTACCCCCTTGCGCTTATTCAGCTTGATGTGAGCAACAAATAGGCTAGATGGTTTAAGCCCGTCTGGCGCTAGTTGAGTAGGCCATAGATTTGCCTTTCTAATGGCTTCGCTTTGATAAATATCTAAGCTGTAGTTTGACCAACACGTAAGAAGCGTAGGCGACTTTCCCTTGACCGCAAATCGAGTTAGCCTTTCTTGATCAGTAGACAAATAAACTGAGCCTTTAAGGTGTGCCACCTGGACTTCACCAGGCACCATTAAAATTGCCTCACAGGTTCCTTGAGTGACCAGGTTGCGAAAGCTATCCATCCTTCGATTGCCGGGTCGATCAGCAAAACAAATTTCGTTCTCGATAAATTGAACCATCAAGCCAGCTGGATCACCCTTGGGACTGAGGTCACAATGCCCCTGCCCATCAGACGTAGCGAATGCCAAAAAACGTGTTAAATCTATAAATTTCTCCTTAGACAATTGTGAATTGCAAGCAATGTTAGGAGACCAAAATTCAGACCGAATAAGTGCTTTAGCACAATGCCCAAAACACTCTTCAACCGAAATGACGGCGTCGGAGATACTGATACTACTGACGCGGCCGTTAACTCTAAGGGTTTCTAACAATCCCGGTATAAAAATGAGCGTTCCGACATTTTGACCGACGTGTAGCTTCTCGGGGTGATCCAAGGAGTTTAGAGGGATCACCAGCTGTTCATGAGAATTACTTAAGAACCCGGCTGGCCCTCCACCAAGTGTAACCACAACACTCCCTGCAGAGCCTAGAGATAGAACGATGAGATTTGCGGCCTTAACCCATTGAGTTGCTATCGCATCAATGTGATCAATGATTTTCAATTCCATATGAGCAGGAACCTTGCCAACCAGTGATTCAAGTTCTTCGAGCGTTGTAATACGTGACATATTCAGTAAACCATAGTAAAAAGTTATGTGATTTGTGTGTGTGCACTTGTGATCTAGTTTGGTTTTACAAGCCCGACTTGTTGCCAAGGACCAGGATTAACGATTACTTTCCTGTTAGAAGAAAAATCCAATATCAATGGAACCTTATCAAATACTGTAAAACTTGTTGTTGACAGAGGCGTTAATAGTTTCGGATTTTTAGATATTGCAAAGATATCTCTTTTACCAATTGCCTTAGCGGTTAATTTATTCCGAACTAGAAAGATACGCAAAATCGCCTCATCAGAAAAATAGTAGTCCCCAGTCATACTCTCTAAATCTAACCTTGCGATCGCTATATTGTTACCGATTTTAGGGTGTTCTGGCTGTTTCGGAGTGGCTGACAAAGCCGCATCCCACATAACTTCACCGGCTAACACGCCTATGTCGACAGAGTTGATTTTTTCTTGATCTATTTCTGCGGTTGAAACAACATAAAATACATCACCGTCATAGAGCGTTGCACAAGGCTGAATGTATCGCCCCATCGATGTGTGTACTTGTGCGGCCAATCGCTTTAACAAAGACGGCTCTAGCGCCTGATTCACCACAAGAACACTTACAGTTGTATTTTTATTTGATGCAAGCCTACCGCGGCTCTCGTTACTCGTAAGAGTATCGATACGTTGCCGAATGAGTTCCGCAATAGGGAGCTCGCGCTCTAAGCCATTTTCGGTATAACAAGAATCGGTATTCCCGTTACGATCTACGACCAAGCCATAAGAATTGACAACGGTAAACGCGGCTATTTTCAGGT
>JAESTB010000376.1 GCA_016763815.1 Arenicella sp. | reverse complement strand
GAATAAGCTTCTCCGCGTCTGATCGCGCAGGTCTAAAATCGAACTTAAGCCGCTCTATTTTTATCGATAATACGCCACCTGAAGTCGCTATTAGTGAGCCTGTAGAGCTTGCCTATGTGACCCAAGCTGGTGCTGTTATTGGTTCAGCAAATGATGACTACTTTTCACAATACTCGATTACTATTGCTAACGGTCATAGCGATGACTCGAGTAACTTTAATGAACTGCTGAACTCGGGTTTGAGCCGTAACGATCAGCGATTGTTTATCTTCTCTGAATTACCTGATGATGGTAATTATCGCTTGAAGCTTGAGGCCTTGGATAAGGCCGGCAATGGGTCATCAGTGGTTCGTCAAATCATTGTTGATACCACGCCTCCAGCTCAACCGACACTAATCTCGGCTGATGTTACCGACAGCCGTGAAGATATTTTACTCAGATGGGAGGCTAACACTGAAACCGATTTGCAGGGCTACATCGTGTTCAGAAATGGTCAAGCCATCAGTGATATTGTTGACGTGCTTGAAAACCTTGATCAGGGTCTGCTAGACGGGCGTTACACTTATCAAGTGTTAGCGATTGATAAAGCGGGTTTGCGGAGTGAGCTTTCAGACCCCTTGTTAGCGGTAATAGACATCACGCCGCCCGTTGTGCAAATACTGCAGCCTAGGGTCGATAGGTCGGTTAATCTACTGGTTGATATCGTTGGTACCGCATTCAGTGAAAATGATTTTAAAGAATATAGAGTCTATGTAGGGCCGTCTGGCGGTGGATTAACTAACATAAAGACCTCGAGTGTGCCGTTACGAGGCGCTGAACTAGCACAATGGGATACAACCGCGATTGCTAGCGAGGGTGAGTATGTGATTCGCTTGGAAGCCGAGGATACAAACGGTAATAGCGCGTCGATAGAGACAGTGGTTCTAGTTGATAATATCGCACCAGCCGCGCCGCAAAATTTGACCGCCGAAATTTCCCCATCAGATAACAATGATGTATTGGTCGCATGGGAGTTTCCATCGGCTGAAGCCGATTTACTCGGCTTTTTGCTTTTTCGAAATGGTGAACTTGCCAATACCAATGAAGTGGTACTTGGAGACTTACGCCAGTTCGCCCTCAAGCAACAACAATTTAACGACCAAGATAGGCCCGATGGGAAGTTCGAATATATTGTTTATGCGATAGATATCGCTGGCAACATCAGTACGCCATCTAATTCTGATGATGTTGAACTCGATAACAATGCACCCATTGCGGTAATTACCAGTGTCGATGATGGACAAGGTTTTGATCAATCGTTGTATTTACTGGCCGAGACTGAAGATCGTGATGTAGCACAGGTCCTGTTTCAATACAGGCAAGAACCTAACCCCACCTGGATCGACATAGCCTTATCGCAGTCTGCACCGTTTGAACATCAATGGGATACTCAAGCGCTAGATTTGGGAGCCTATGAGTTGAGAGCCGTAGCGACTGATGTCGGCGGTCGTTTTGATCAAGCGCCCACGGTTTTGTCAATCACCAAGCGCGATATTTTGGCACCTCAAAAGATCGATGGTCTAGCCATTTCGATAGTCGGCAGTGCCGGAGAATTAAGCTGGAATGTTAGCGAGGCCGAAGATCTTGCTGCTTACAACGTTTATCGCGCTCAATGCGTCGACTGTAGCGCTGACGATTTCGAGCTAGTCGCCGAAGGTCTGAGCATAACGTCGTTAGAAGAGTCCATTGTCGCCGATTCAGCGTACCGCTACAAAGTTACCGCGCTCGACAATACTGGTAACGAGAGTGTCGACAGTGATCAAATAATAGGTGTCTACGGAACCGCTGAATTTAGTCTATTAGGGGCGCAGCGATTTGTGTCCTTAGACGGATTGTCTGAGTTTGGCGGTCAAGCGGCGTCACTTGTTGTCACTAGCGCGGGCTACTCGTTACCGATTGATGAAGTAGTCGTGACCTATGTCGATAAAAACCTCCAGACAAACACTCAAACGGTTACCTTTGATCAAGCCTTAATACAGCCAATAGTCGCCCTTGAGTTACCCAATAGTGGTGTTACTAGCCTAACAATTATCGCTCGATCAGCACAGTTTAATACCACCACCAGATCGTCGGTCGCGCTCTCCCTGATTGCTTACCAAGATCCTACAGTACCGACGGGCCTCACCGCAGAGTGTGCATTAGGCCAAGGCGAACAAGGTGTAAATATTAGCTGGGATCAAAACCCAGCGCTTGAAAATGTGCTTGGCTTTCGAGTATTTAGAAGCGGAGTGCGCATCGGCGGTGACAATGAATTTTCTGATACGCCGCCGGCAATCGAAGACGCCTCGGCATTTGCCAATGTCGGCAGCTCGCCAGAGCGTTTCTTGCCTGATAGCCCCTTCAGCCAAGCTTGGGTGGCTGGCGATATCGACGGGGTTGAATTCGGCCAAACGTGGCAAGGCGTGAGAGAAGTAAGCTCTGTTGAGTTTAGATGGCGTTCTAGAGATTACTCAGCCGTTGATATCGCGATTGATGCGCTTATTGACGGCGAATACGTTGAGGTGGCGCAGAGTTTAGACCAGTTTAGCTCTTCGCTAGCGGTTACTCTCGATAGACCGGTGCCGACCACCAGTATCCGCGTCAGAGTGTTGCGTTGGAACAGTATTTCCAGCAGCAGCCCTGGTAGTTTGCAGCTCATGACTGTGTTTGCGTATGACTTAGTTGGCAGTGCAAGTTTTGCCGATGAGGAAGTCGATTTTTTCTCCTTAGACGACATTAGTGAAGGCTACGACTACCAGTTACAAGCGGTTGAAAAATACAGCGGTGTGAGCCTGCTTACCGAGCCGTTTAATGTTCAGTGCGACGGCCAAAATGCCGAACCCCCTGTGGGCTCTGGTAACTTCGTAATTGCAGGTCAAGTCAATGGGGCCGATATCGTTTTGACTTGGGAGCAAATTGAGCCTGATCTTTATTACGAGATATATCTGTCTAATGAGCAATACACTAACGAGTATTGGGACGATGTTTTTGCCGAAAACCGTATCGACTTAGGGGCATTTGCCAATGGAACCCATCGTTTCTACGTGATCGCGATCAATGAGTTTGACGATGTTGTTGACGTTTCGAATACAGTAGAGCTTGAGGTAAATCAGCCATTACCGATGGCGCCGGCCAATCTTGAGGCGATTGCCAACAATACCGATCAGACTATTAATCTTGCCTGGGAAGTCATGGACGGGGTCTCGGCAGAAGAATTTGATGTTTACCGCTCTGACTCTGAGACGTCCGGTTTTGAGGCAATTGCTAATAACGATGGAGACGACTTCGATTACACCGACCGTAATGTTCAGCAGGGCGTTAGCTATTTCTATAGAGTGGTGCTGGTCGACCAGACCGACAGCGAGAGCGAACCTTCAAATACCGCGAGTGCTGAGCTTGAGCTTGTTATTAGCTTTTCAACACCAATTATTAACGTCCCTACTGATCAACATCAAGCAATTAGTGTTACTAACAATGTCGCTAAGGTCGCTGGCCTAGTCGAACAGGGCGCACTGGTAAGCCTACTTCAGAACGGTGAGTTTGTTGCTGACGCGACGCGGGCGACCGATGTAGTACAGATCAATAACCTGTTGATAGGGCTTGGTTTAGATGTCATAAACGTAATTTCCGATTCACAAGGGCAAATCGTGTTGACGGCTGAAAACCATGACACTGGTGCGATTCAATTATGGCTTAAGCGAGGCAATACTCTTGAACCGCTGGGCGACCAGTTATCTCGAGGCGATTCAATTTCTTTTGTCGGGCCTAATCTGGTTATGGTGAATCGCGGCGATATAGACGAACTATTTGTTTACTCGCTTGACACTGTAACGGTTGAACCTTTGGATCTTGAGTTTCCGCACTCGAAGACGTTTATTAGTTCAATAGAGGCGGTTAATTTAGCCAGTAAGACGTATGTGGTTAATGCGTTTGTACCTGGTCAAGGTTTTGCCGATTACCTCTACAGCCAAGATACCAGCGAATTCACCCGCCTTACTGGGTCGCAATACTCTTATAGCCCAGACGGAAAGCTACTCGCGTATGTT